>JAUXST010000699.1 GCA_030679805.1 Reyranella sp.
GTGCTGCTGGGCCAGGCGGGCGGCATCGAGCTGAAGCACGTGCCCTATCGCGGCTCGGCGCCTGCGGTGCAGGATCTGGTCGCGGGCCAGATCCAGGCGGTGTCGGCCCCGGTCGGCGAGTTCACCCAGCAGGCCAACGCCGGCAAGATCCGCTTCCTCGGCGTCTCCGGCGCGACGCGCAGCCGCTTTGCGCCCAACGTCCCGACCTTCGCCGAGCAGGGTTACAAGGACTTGGTGTTCTCCGAGTGGTTCGGCTTCTTTGCGCCGGGCGGCACGCCGGCGCCGGTCGTGATGCGCGCCAACGAGGCGCTGCGGGCAGCCCTCGCCCAGAAGGACGTGATCGATGGCCTCGACGTGATGGGCCTCGAGGTCAAGTCGTCAACGCCGCAGGAACTGGCGACGCTCCTGAAGGAGAGCTACGACCGCTGGGGCCCGATCGTGAAGAAGATCGGCTTCACCGCCGACTCCTAGACCCGCTGGCCACCCTCGCGGGCATAGGCCGCGACAGCGCGATCGACCAGCACCTTGCGGTCGATCTTGTTGGTGCCGGCCAGCGGCAATTCGTCGACGAACCACACCGCGCGCGGATGGGCATAGGCCGGGCCGTTGTCGAGGGCGAAGCGGCGCAGCGTATCCTCGGTCGGCCTGGTCCCGGGCCGGGGCACCACGAAGGCCACCGGCAGCTGGTACTTGATCTCGTCCGGCACCGGCACGACGCAGGCCTGCGCCACGTCCGGATGGCGGCCGAGCAGTTTCTCGACCTCGCCGGGATAGACGTTCTCGCCGCCGCACTGGAACATGTCGTCGGCACGGCCGACGAAGAAGACGAAGCCATTCTCGTCGCGCCGCATCACGTCGCCGGTGTCGTACCAGCCGTCGACCAGGCGCTTCTTGGTGTCGGTCTCGCGGTTGAGATAGCCGGTCATCAGGGCCGGTGTCCTGATGTGCAGAACGCCCTGCGTCGGCCCGGTCTCGGCACCGCCGACGAACTTCACGTCGATGCCCTTGCGTGGATAGCCGAGTGAGCCCATCGGCTTGGGGATGCCGCCGGGATGCGGGCCGAAACCCAGCGGGCCGGACTCGGTCGTGCCCCAGCTGTTGGCCGTCTCGGCGTTGGGAAACAGCCGATGCATCTGCTCAAAGAACTCGGGTGTGGACGGCGCCGAGCCCGTGACGGCGGTGGTCACGCAGCCGAGGTCGGCGCGGGCCAGTTCCTCGGCTTCGCGCATCACCAGAGCCAGCATGGTCGGCACCGACGTGACCATATCGACCCGCTGGCGGTCGATGGCGCGGATGTAGCCGCGGGCGGTGAAGCTGGTCATCAGCACGATCGTGCCGCCGTTGATCATCACCATCTTGGCGCTGAACAGGCCGTTCATGTGGAACAGCGGTGCGGCGATGATCGCCTTCTTGCCTTCGATGCCGGGCCTCTGTTCGGGCGTGGCGCCGGTCGCCCAGAGATAGCCGCCGTGCGTCAGTGGCACGCCCTTGGGCAGGCCGGTGGAACCCGATGTGTAGAGCACCATCGCCACTTCTTCCGGCCTCATGGCGACGGGGGCGAACGGCCCTGCGGAGGTATCCTGATCGAGCAGGGTGTCGATCTGCTCCATCAGCACGGTCGGCACCAGCGCGCTCACCAGGGCGCTGCGCTCCGAATCGGCGATGGCGAGCCTGATCGCCGAGTCCTTCATGATGTGGGCCACCGTCTCGCGCGGCAGCTTGTGGTTGACGCACACCGACACCAGGCCGGCCGCCATCGTTGCCATGTAGAGCACGAGGTAGTCCGCGCTGTTGGCGGCGACGATGGCTACGGCCTCGCCGCGGTTCAATCCGTGCTTCAACAGACCGCGCGCCAGCGCCGCGACGCGCTGGCGGCCCGCGCCGTACGACAGGCGCAACTGCTCGTCGCCCTCGGGCGAGAGCTGGATGATGAAGGGGCGGTCGTCGGGCGCGGACGGATCGAGAATGGCGGCGAGGTTCGTGAGAGTCATGATGTGCTCGACGTGCAAGTGACGTGCCGACTATGCCAAGTGCCGGCTCTTCCGTTGTCGCTTAATAAGGTCCCCTCGCTACGCTCGGGATGACATATTTTCTCGCACTGGCGCCCAGCGCCAAACCCAGCAATATTGTCATCCCGAGCGTAGCGAGGGATCTTTTCCCGCCGATACATTCGGGAGTTGCCCTAGCCGCCCCGGCGGTGGAATTGCGAACCGCCGTAGGATTGATCGGTCGGCACGATCTCCATGTAGCTCACGTCCATGCGCTGTGGCGAGCCCAGCACGAACATGATGGCCTCGGCGATGTCGGCGGCCAGCAGGCTGTCGTAGCCTTCGTAGAAAAGGCGGCGGCCCTCCTCGCGGTCGTCGAGCAGGGCAAGATGCGCGCCGGTCTCGACGCGGCCCGGCGAGATTTCACTCACGCGCACGCCCGACCCGTGGAGATCGAGCCGGAGCGTCTGGCTGAGATTGTGCAGGGCGGCCTTGGTCATGGCATAGACCGGCATGCCGGGCAGGGCCCAGGTGCCGGAGGTCGAGCTGAGGTTGACGATGTGGCCAAGCCCGCGGGCCTTCATGCCGGGAACGGTGGCGGCCAGGCAATTGAGCGTGCCGCGCATGTTGACGTCCATCAGCGCGTCGATGTCGTCGGGTGCCGCCTCCCACGAGGGGGTCGATCGTGCGAAGGCCGAGGCATTGTTGACCAGGATATCGGCGTCGAGCGAACCCAGCGCCGACAGCACCGCGTCGCGATGGGAGATGTCCAGCGCCAGCGGCCGGCAGCCGGTCTCCTGGGCGAGGACGGTCAGGTCGTCGGCCGAGCGCGCGACGGCATAGACCTCGATCCCGCTGATCCGAAGCTGCTGGACCGTCGCGGCGCCGATGCCGCGGCTCGCCCCTGTCACGACGGCGGTACGATAGCGATCCAGGGACATGGCTTCTCCTTTGCGCGATACCGGTCGACCGTTACATTGCCGACCATAGCGCATCAGAAAGCGGAGCGAGTCATGGCCAAGAAGCTTTTCCCCGACGGAACCGAGGTCGCGGGGTTTTATGTCCGGACCGTCAGGAGCGGGCCGTTCGTCTTCGTCTCGGGAACGACGTCGCTCGACTCCAAGGGGCGGGTACGGGGCAAGAATGCCGCCGAGCAGACCGCGATCACCATGCGCAAGATCGAAGCCGGCCTGAAGTCCGCCGGCGCGCGCCTGGCCGATCTCACCCGCACGACGATCTACGTCACGGATATCCGCGACATGGGTGGCGTCAGCCAGGCATTGGGCAAGGCACTCAAGGGTTCCGTCGTCACGTCGACCCTGGTGGCCGTCAGTGCGCTTGCAGTCCCGGGCTTGCTGGTCGAAATTGAGGCCACGGCGGTCGTCGAGCGCTGAGCGAACAAGGAGAGACTGATGGTCGAAGCAAAGCGGTCGGTGCTCGGCCGACGGCAGGCCCTGGCAGGCGTGGCCGGGGTAGGAGTGGCTGGGATGGGAGTGGCCAGTGTAGAGCTGGCGAGCGGACCGGCGTTCGCCCAGGAGCGCGTTTTGTCGGGCACCGTGAACATCGAGCAGGTCCAGGTCGCCTTCATCGGCAGCGGCAATGTCGGCGGCGGTACGCTGCACTATCGCGGCAAGAGCTACCGCTTCTCGGTCGGCGGCCTCGGCATCGGCGGCTTCGGCTTTTCCAAGATGGAAGCCTATGGCGATGTCTACAATCTCAAGGAGCTGCGCCAGTTTCCCGGCGTTTACGGGCAGGCCCGCTATGGCGCGGTGGCCGGCAACGACGGCGGGGGCGAGATGTGGCTGCAGAATCCCGAGGGCGTGATGCTGAGCCTGAAGACGCGTCGGCAGGGTCTTGCCGTGTCGCTCGGCGCCGACGCTGTCGTCATCGACTTCAAGTGAGGGCAGAGATGACGACCATGACGACGATCCGTCGAGCCCTCGCGCTCTTTTCCGGTGTAGCCGCTCTCACCAGTGGCGTGCCTGCCTTCGCCCAGGACGAGGTGCAGACTTTCAATGCCTTCGCCACCGTCGGCGCCAACGGCACGATCGTCCGTGCGGCGGAAAAGCAAGCCATGATAGTCGGCACGCTGGCCGGCCCGTTCTTCATCGAGACCGATGAGGGACCGCAGCAGGCCGGTCGCGTGACCTGCGCCGTGTCGGCGCGAGCCGACCAGGCGAGCCTGCGTCTGACGGCGACCGGCGCCTGCTCCTTCACCGCCCACGACGGCGCCACTGCCTGGGGCGAATGGGAATGTGCCGGCTATCAGCTCGTGGGATGCCGCGGCACCTTCAAGCTCGCGGGCGGCACCGCTCGTCTGGCCGGCGCGACGGGCGAGAGTACCCTGATCTGGCGGCCGACCGCCCATGAACTCAGGAAGCAGCTCGACGGCGCGACACTGGACAACGCCACCGGCATTCTTCTGTGGCGAGACTTCAAGCTGACGCGGAAATAGCTGTCAGGCCGGCGGGTAGGGGATCTTGTTGCGCTGCAGGAGCCCCTCGAGCGCCTTGATGCCCTGCTCGTAGCGGCCTTTCTGGCAGTCGATGCCGGCGCCCAGCCGGGTCATGTCCGGGCCACCCGAACCCTCGCTTCGTCGCGTGCCGTATTTGTCGAAGATGGCACCCAGTTGGGCGCAGCGCGCGGCGAGCTGTTCGGTGGTCTGCTGACCATGCGATGGGCCAGGCAGCAGCAGGGCGGTGATGATGCCGGGCAGCACAAGTTTCGGAAGCCACTGTGGCATCTGTCTCTCCAGCCGGTCGGGGCTGTTCATCCGCCCATTATACGTCGGAATCCGCCACATCTTGTACCTGCGAGTGGCCGCGATGTACTGTCAGGCGTCCGGTATTGCCGGATCAATGGGGGAGCAGACATGATTTCGCGATCGACGGTTCGCTGGATGCTCGTCGTGGGCATCGCAGGTCTGGTGACGGCCTGTTCAGTCGGCAAGGACACGCTGGGCAACGATCCGGCGACCGAAAGCCAGGCGGCGACCATCACCTGGTCAGACGGCAAGCCGGCCCTGTCGATCAGCTGCAAGACGCCAGGGGGCTGCCAGTCGCGCGCGGTCGCCGTGTGCAGCAAGACGGCCGGCGAATACACCGTGCTGAAGATGGAAAACATGCCGACCCGCGGCGACATGTCCGAGGTGCGCGGTCCGGCCTCGGTCGTCATCCGCTGCGGCGGGTAGGCTGGCCCCCGGTTCCACCGACTCTCTAACGTACGTAACGCGAGCCCCAGAGGGTGGCGAGTTCGGGTTGCGACTGTGCCGCATCGGCACCCGAGGGCAGTGCGGCCTCATGGTTTGACGTCCACGCGACGATATCCGTGGCGACGATGGCGCCTGCCTTGTCGCGCAGCAGCAGATGGTAGCCGTCGCGATAGAAGGCGAGCTGCGAATCGGGGCGCCGCGGCATGATCTCGATGGCCGCCCGTATCGGGCTGCGCGGCACGATGCGGTCGCCCAGCCCGTATTGCATGAGATAGGGCCGGTCGATCCGACTGGCCGCGTTCCGGGCCGCGTCCATCAGGTCGACCAGCCCATAGCCCATGTCGAGGCGCGTCTGGCGCAGCATCATCGGATCGTTGCGCAGCTTCTCCAGCGTCTTGGGGTTGTCGGTCGGCTTGTAATCGATCGATGTCGGACCGGACGGCATCCAGGGGATCGTGTGGGCGAAGAACCAGAGCCCGCCGCTGGCGAGAGGCCCGAAGGTGTCGCGCGAGCGCAGCGCCGGGGCGAGCAGGATCAGCCCGTCGACGTCGATCTGGCGGTCGGCGGCCACCAGCGCCACGGCGCCGCCCATGCTTTCGCCGGCGAGATAGAGCGGCACGCCGGGGTGGCGGGCCCTGAGCAGGGCCGCCATGGCCCGGGCGTCCTCGACCAGGCTGTCGGTGCCAGCCCAGCGACCGCGCGTCGGGCTGCCGCCGAAGCCGCGCTGGTCATAGGCGTAAGTGGTGATGCCGGCCTTGGCCCAGATCGCCGCCGGATCCTCCCAGGCATTGCGGTAGTCGCCGTAGCCGTGCAGGCCCAGGATCACCGCCGTCGGGGCGCCGTTTGTCGCAGGCCAGACCGCGAGCGGTAGCGCCGTGCCGTCGGCCGCGACATAACGATCCGGCGAGCCTTCTGCCGTGACGAGGGCCGCCCGCTGTATCGTGCCGCCCGCCGGAATGACGATGGGTGCGCAAGCGGCGAGAATGACCGGGGCGAAGACGACCGCTATCATCAGACGGCGCAAGAGGAGTGAGATCGTGACCGAGCCTTTCGAAGTCATCACCGTCGATACCGACCGCGTCGCCTGCGATGGCGGTGGCGGCGCCCTGGGGCATCCCAAAGTCTACCTCAACCTCGGGCCCGATGGGCATGTCGAGTGCCCCTATTGCAGCCGGCTGTACAAGCTCGCCGAGGGTGCTGCCGCCCATGCCCATGCGCACTAGGAGTCACAGATGAAGCAGCTCGGCGAAGGCTGGAACTGGCGCGACCTCGAGATCGGCGACCGGTTCACCACCTATGGCCGCACGCTATTCGAGTCCGATCTCCTAAGCTTCGTGACGCTTTGCGGCTTTTCCGAGGAGCTGTTCACCAACAAGGAATACATCAAGAGCCACGCCCCGATGCGCGGCGGCCATCCGGTGCCGGGCGCATTGGTCTATTCGATGGCCGAGGGGCTGGTGATTCCGACCACGCTGCAGGGCACTGGGCTCGCCTTCCTGTCGATGGGCTTCGACATCAAGGGGCCGACCTATGTGAACGACACGATCCATGTCGAGATTGAGGTCTCCGAGATCAAGCCGACCTCCAAGGATCCGTCGCGCGCGCTGGTGCGCACCACCAACCTGGTCAAGAACCAGAAGGGCGAAACGGTTCTGGTCTACACGCCGTTGCGCATGATGCAGGGGCGCTAGGATGGCCAAGGTCGCGGTCGAGAAAGAGGGGCCGATCACGGTCGTTTCGATCGACCGCAACGCCCAGGCGCGCAACGCCGTCGATCCCGAGACCGCGCTCCTGCTGCGCGAGGCGTTCCTCGCCTTCGATGCCGACGATGGTCAATCGGTCGCCATTTTGACCGGTCGCGGCGGCACCTTCTGCGCCGGCTACGATCTGAAAGTGGCGGCCGGCCGCGAGGGGGCGGGGTTGCACGATCCGGCGGGACCCGGCCCGATGGGACCGACACGCCATCTGCTGTCCAAGCCGGTGATCGCCGCCGTCGAGGGCTACGCCGTGGCCGGGGGCCTCGAACTGGCCCTGTGGTGCGACCTGCGCGTGGCCTCGGAGAGCGCCAGGTTCGGCGTGTTCTGCCGGCGCTGGGGCGTGCCTCTGATCGACGGCGGCACGGTGCGGCTGCCGCGGCTGATCGGCCATAGCCGGGCCCTCGACATGATCCTGACCGGCCGCGAGGTCGGCGCCCGCGAAGCCTACGACTGGGGTCTCGCCAACCGACTGGTACCCGAGGGCCAGGCGCTGGTCGAAGCCAAGGCGCTGGCCGAACAACTCGCGAAGTTTCCCCAGACCTGCCTGCGCTCCGATCGCCGCTCGTCCTACGAGCAGTGGGGCCTCGACGTTGCCGCGGCGCTGGTCAACGAAGGCAAGCGCGGCGCGCCGGCGCTGCAGCAGGAGTCGCGGGCAGGCGCCGCACGGTTCGCCGCCGGCAAGGGACGCGGCGGCAGCTTCGGCAACATCTGATGGCGACGATGCCGACCGATACCGACGTCGCGCACTATCGCGAGGACGGTGCCGTCTGCCTGCGTGGCGCCTTCGCGCCGGACTGGATCGAACGCCTGCGCGCGGCGGTCGATGCCGACATGGCGACGCCCGGCCCGATGGTGCGGCTGAACACACCCGAGGGCGCGCCGGGATTGTTCTTCGTCGATTTTCAGCTCTGGCAGCGCCATGCCGCGGCGCGCGCCTTCGTCTACGAGTCGCCCGCGCGCAAGATCGCGGCCCGCCTGATGGGCTCGCGCGAGGTCGTCTACTATCACGATCAC
>JAUXST010000756.1 GCA_030679805.1 Reyranella sp.
TGCGCGATCTTTTTCGGATCGGTCTTCATCTGAGGCCGATAGCTCTTGTGCGCCGACAACACCATTGGATGGGCCACGTAGACATGCTAGTTCATCAGCACGTCCTTGGGCAGGTCGATGACGACCGGCCCGGGCCGGCCCGAACGCGCGACATAGAAGGCCTCGTGGACGGTGCGCGCCAGCGCGTCGACCTCTTTCACCAGATAGTTGTGCTTGGTACAGGGCCGCGTGATGCCGGTGGTGTCGGCTTCCTGGAAGGCATCGTTGCCGATCAGGTGCGTCGGCACCTGGCCGGTCAGGCAGACGATGGGAATGGAATCCATCAGCGCATCGGTGAGGCCGGTGACGGCATTGGTCGCGCCGGGGCCCGAGGTCACCAGGACCACGCCCACCTTGCCGGTCGAGCGGGCATAGCCTTCGGCCGCGTGGACGGCGGCTTGCTCGTGGCGGACCAGAATGTGGCGCAGACGGTTCTGCTTGAAGAGCGAATCGTAGATCGGCAGGACGGCGCCACCGGGATAACCGAAGACGACCTCGACATCCTCGTCGATCAGGGCTTTCACCAACAGATCGGCGCCGGTCGTGGCGGGCTCCTCGGGCTTCATCACGCGCTCTCCTCTGACAAATGCGCCGCAAAACGGGGTTTTGCGGCGGCGCGGAACATAGAGGTGGGCTTTAGGAGGGTCAACCCAAAAACGAATGAAACGTAAAGTTTCAGACCCCCATTTTGTCCAAATATTGCGCGGCACTTTCCTGGGATTGGGCGGACTGGGGTTCGACTACAAGATCTGGTGTGAGCTGATGTCGGAACCACGTCATCTGGCGTTTTGCATATTGGCGAGTGTGGTCGATCGCGATCTGCCGTGCTTTCTCGAGGGGAAGCTCGCCGCAGAAATGACGGAAGAACTCGGGCGCACCGTGCGCCTTCAGGCCCGGCCAGCCCGGATCGGGCGAGCGATCGAACACCGCCCGCACCTCGGCCAGCACGCCCTGATTGAGCATGGCGTCGAAGCGCTGCTCTATGCGCCGGCGCAGCCAGAGGCGATCAGGCGCCAGCAGGAAAGTGGCAAACCGCCAGGGTGCTGGCGCACCGGCATCGCTCTGCCAGTCGCTGAGCGGCCGGCCGGTGCCCTCCACCACTTCCCAGGCGCGGACATGGCGCTGGCGATCGCCGGGCTTCAGCCGCCCGACGATGGCGGCATCCTTCCCGGCCAGCCGAGCCCGGAAGGCTTCGGGACCCAGGGCCAGCCAATCGGCATTGGCCTGTTCCCGGAGGGCGGACGGCACGTCGGGAATGGCGGCGATGCCCTGCATCAGGGTGCGCAGATAGAGGCCGGACCCGCCGCACAGGATCGGCGTCCGACCTTCCGCCAGGCAGCGTTCGATCTCGGCCGCAGCGAGCGTCCGCCAACGCGCCGCCGACAGCGTCTCGCTGAGCGGCATCACGCCGTAGAGCGCATGCGGCACGCGCGCGCGCTCCTCGGCGGTGGGCTGGGCCGTCAGGATGGGAAAGGCGTCGTAGGTCTGCATGGCATCGGCGTTGATCACCGTGCCCGCCCCTTTGCCCTGGCGCCGTTCGGCGAGCGCGAGCGCCAGCGCCGACTTGCCGCTCGCGGTCGGTCCGGCGACGACGATGACGCGCCCCTCAGCCATGGCGGACGAAAAGACACTGCTTGGCCGCCGATTGCAAATCGGCCATTAGAACCGGACCGTGAATCACGTTTTTGTCCTCATCGCCAATCCCGCCCGCCCCGTTCTCGATGCCGCCGCCGTGCAGCTCGCGAGCGAACAACTTCTAGCCGCAGGGGCCGCCGTCGGTCCTGTCGACTGGCTGGCGCCCGGCGTCGCCTGCGACCTGCCGTTCGAGGCGACGGCCGACGGGCCGCCGCCAACCCTGAGCCTGCCCGGCATCGACGCCGTGGCGCTTTCTCCCGAGGGGCGGCGCAAGCGTCTGCTGGTGGCCGACATGGAATCGACCATCATCGAGAACGAGATGCTGGACGAGCTGGCCGAGTTCCTGGGCCTGCGCGAGCGGGTCGCCGCCATCACCGCGCGCGCCATGAACGGCGAGATCGATTTCGCCGGCGCGCTCATTGAGCGGGTGGGACTGCTGAAGGGCCTGCCGGTGGCGCGGCTTGACGAAGCCGCCGAGCGCATCCGCCCCATGGCCGGTGCTGCCACCCTGATCGCCACCATGCACAAGTTCGGCGGCTATTGCGCCCTGGTCTCGGGCGGCTTCACCTATTTCACCCGCATGGTGCACGAACGCCTGGGGTTCGATTTCGACGCGGCCAACACGCTCGATCACGACGGCCGCGCACTGGCCGGCACGGTCCAGCGGCCGATCCTGGGCAAGGAAGCCAAGCTCGCCACGCTCGAGCGGCTGTGCGTCCAGCGTGGCATCGATATCGCCCAATCGCTCAGCGTCGGCGACGGCGCCAACGACCTGCCAATGCTGCAGGCCGCCGGCCTCGGTATCGCCTTCCGGGCCAAGCCCGCGGTCGCAGCCCAGGTCGCGGCCCGCATCGACCACGGCGATCTCACCGCCCTGCTCTATCTCCAGGGCTATCGCCGGCGTGACTTTGCCGAACGGCCCAACCCATGAGGATGAGTCCATGACCGACGCGCTGCAGATCGTACTCGCCAAGCGGCCGGTGGGTGACGTCACCGCCGACTGCTTCCGCGAGGAATCCGTCACCCTGCCCGCGCTTGCCGACGGCCAAGTGCTGATCCGCTCCCGCTTCCTCTCGCTCGACCCCTACATGCGCCCGCGCATGACCGAGCTGCGCTCCTACACGCCGCCCTTCGAACTGGGCAAGCCGCTGACCGGCGGCTCCGTAGGCGAGGTCGTCGAATCGAGGAACCCGCGCTACGCAAGCGGCGACACGGTCATCGGCATGCTGAACTGGGCGAGCCACACGCTTCACGACGGCAAGGGCCTGCGCAAGATCGACCCCGCCGTGGCACCACTCCAGGCCCATCTGGGCGTGCTCGGCATGCCCGCCTTCACCGCCTGGTACGGGATGACCCACATCTGCAAGCCCAAGGCCGGCGAGATGGCATTCGTCTCGGCCGCGACCGGCGCCGTCGGCCAGGTGGCGGGGCAACTCGCCAAGCTCGCTGGCGCCCGCGTCGTGGGCTGTGCCGGCGACGACGAGAAATGCCAGTGGGCGGTGCACGAGGCGGGCTACGACGCCTGCTTCAACCACAAGACCGAACGCGACTACGGCGCGGTACTGGACAAGCTCTGCCCGCAAGG
>JAUXST010000710.1 GCA_030679805.1 Reyranella sp.
GAGCACCGGACGGAGAGATCGAGAGGTCTTCGCCGAGAGAGCAGCCGGGCCGAGTAAGCATGTTGGGAATTGCTGCGCGCAAAGAGAATGGCCGGTGTGAAATTCAGGCGCCAGCATCTCATCGGTCCGTACTTCGCCGACTTCGCCTGCGTCTCGAAGAAGTTGGTCATCGAAATCGATGGCGAACATCATGCATTTCAGGTCGAGGCGGATGCTCATCGAACCGCGGCGATGGAGCAGAAAGGTTGGCGGGTCATACGCTTCTGGGCGAATGAAGTGGTTGCCAATCCCGAAGGCGTTTGGATGGAGGTGGAGCGCGTCTTGAGCGCGCCATGACCCACCTCTCCCTCCCCACGCTTCGCGCGGGTCCCCTCCCTCTCCCCCCGCGATGACGCGGGCGGAGAGGGCGTCTAGAGCGTGACGCAATACGGTTAGGCCGCTACCACCAGCGTCGACGCTAACTGCCGCACCGACTTCACCATCGCCATGGCGACCAGCTTGCCGGTCTTTCTGTTTTCTTCGCTGACGGCCACATCCTCCATGAAGGTGAAGCGACCGAAAGCTCCCTTGGCTTCCAGCTCGACGATATGCGTGGTGATGGTGGGATCGGCCACGATCACCACGCGCGTGCGGTCGAGGCCGATGCCGGCAATGGCGGCGGCGGCGGAGATGTTGACGTTCTGCGGGTAGAGTTTTGCGCCTTCCCGCACCGGGCCGTCGAACACGGTATGCGGCGCGGTGAGGGAATCGAGATCGACCATCGTCTCGGCCACCGTGCCCTTCCAGGCTGACGGATCCTTGCGCACCGTGACGGTAACACTGTCCAGCCCACCGACTGCGGCGCTGCTCAGGATATCGAGCGCGCCGATGCCGGCCGAGGGCAGGATCAGGCGTTTGCCGCTGGCCTTGGCCGCCGCCAACAGGCGATCGAACAACGCCGTGTCGGTAAAGGCACCGACAGACGTGACCAGAAAATCCGCGCCGCCTTCCAGCACGCGTTGGCCATGCGTGCGCACCGCCTCGTGGCCGGCGCATTCGGCGACGGCGTCGAACTTGTGGGCGAAGAACCGGGCGGGCTCGTGCGTCAGCAGGCCTTCAGTCCGCGGCCGGCGCACCAGCACCGAGACCAGCTCGATGTTCTCCAGGCCGGCCGCTTCGACATGCTTGCCGATGGCGCCATAGCCGATCAGGCCGAGCTTCACTGGAGGCGCGCCTCCACCCAGCGCGCCCAGGCGATGAGCTGGTCGTCGCCGCCACGCGGCCCAATGAGCTGGACCGACAGCGGCAGGCCGAACGGGCCCGCATTGAACGGCAGCGCCACACAGGGCGTGCCCAGCAAGGTCCAGAAGCGATTGAAGATCGCGTCGCCGGTGCTGCCGAGGCCCGACGGCGCCTCGCCCTTGGCCGACGGCGCCAGCAGGATATCGAACTTTTCCCACGCCTCGTCGAGCTGGCCCAGCGCCACGCGCTTGCGCT
This sequence comes from Reyranella sp., assembly GCA_030679805.1. Taxonomy (GTDB): domain Bacteria; phylum Pseudomonadota; class Alphaproteobacteria; order Reyranellales; family Reyranellaceae; genus Reyranella. The sequence continues at coordinate 1,477 of JAUXST010000710.1, forward strand.
TCTTGGCGTCGGCGTACTGCTTGCGGTTCACCGCGTCGCCCTCGGTCATGACGACCTGCATCACCGGCGAGAAGAGGTGCGAGAAGCGCGCGCGCTCTCGGGCGTAGGACTGCGTCGCCTCCTTGGTCATGAGGCGGTGCTGTGCCTGCATCAGGCCGGCCCAGCTGTCGGGCGCCTTCCATTCCTGCACCTGGGCACCGGCAGCCCGCAGGGTGCGCACGGCCTCGAGCAGGTTCTTCTGATTGTGGCTCTCGGCGATATCCCACCACGGCGTGCGGCAGAAGCCGATGCGCGGTGCCTGCTTCATGGGGTCGGCGGCTGCATGCCCATAGGTCGCCCGGATCAGCGCCAGGTCGTTGGCCTCGCGGGCGAAGAAGCCCAGCGTGTCGAGGCTGGGTGCGTAGGGCTTGATGCCGGCCATGTCGGCCCAGCCGTAGGTGCCCTTGTAGGCCACCACGCCGTTGAAGGCGCCGGGCCGGATCACCGAGCCCGCCGTCTGGGTACCGTAGCCGACCGGCACCATGAAATCGGCAACGGCCGCCGCCGAGCCCGACGAGGAGCCGGCCGGCGTATGACGAACGTTGTGCGGATTGTGCGTCTTGCCGGCATGGGCACCGGCGAATTCGGTCGTCACCGACTTGCCGAGCACGATGGCGCCGGCCTTCACGAGCTGGGTCACGCAGGCGGCGTCCTTGCCCACGACATGGTCGCGGTAGATCGGCGAACCGCAGGTGGTGGGCATCGTCCTGGTCGAGATGATGTCTTTTACGGCGAGCGGAATGCCGTGCAGCGGGCCCACCGGCTTGGCGCGCCTGTCGAGCATATCGGCCCGCTTCAGCGCGCCCTCGGGATCGAGCGCTTCCCAGGCATGGACCTGGCCTTCGCGATGCTCGATCCGGTCGAGGCAGGCTTCCACGAGATCGCGCGCTTTCAGCCGCTTCTGGGCCATGCGCAGGACGGCCTCGCTTGCCGAAAGCTTGTTG
>JAUXST010000715.1 GCA_030679805.1 Reyranella sp.
GCAGCAGGGCGGCCAGCAGCCAGGCCGCCATCAGGGTCTGGTCGCCGATCATCGAATCCGGCGGGTCGAAGAGCATGTAGAAGCCGCCGCCCAGCAGCGGCGTCATCAGGGCGACGAAGGTGAGGCGGCCGCGCGGACCGCGGCGCGTGAAGCGGTCGCTGATCAGGCCGATCACCGGATCCTGGATGGCGTCGACGACGCGGGCGATGATGAAGATCGCGCCCATGACGTAGAGCGACAGCTTCACGACCTCGCCGTAGAAATGGCTGACGTTCAGCACGACCGGAAGCGCCGCCATGGCGAGCGGCAGTTGCAGGGTCGAGTAGGCGACCAAACGGTCGAACTTCACTTTTACCGGCGCGGCGGTGCCGTGCCCGGTCGATCCTGCGTCCACCCGTAAGCCTTCCTGTCTTCGGAGCTGCTTGGCGCGCCCCATCGTTGCCGACAGTTATATATGTCTGAAGTGTGCCTGCAATACGTCCGTCCGGCGCGTCTTGAAGCCTGCGGCACAATAGGCGAGGTAATATCGCCACATCCGGCGGAAGCGCTCGTCGAATCCGAGCTTGGACACCTGGTCGGCGACCCGGTCGAAGCGGCCGAGCCAGGTCTCCAGGGTGCGCGCATAGTCCAGCCCGAAGCTGTAGAACTCGGCGATCTTCAAGCCGGCCTGCCGGCATTGCTCGCGCAGCGCCGAGGGCGACAGCAGCATGCCGCCGGGGAAGACATAGGTCTGTATGAAATCCGGACGACTCCGGTAGCCCTCGAAGAATTCGTCGGCGATCACGATCGCCTGCACGATCGCCGAGCCGCCCGGTGCGGCATGGCGCTTGAGCGCGGCGAAGTAGTCGGGCCAATAGCGCTCGCCCACCGCCTCGATCATCTCGATCGAGACGATGTGATCGTAGCTCCCCTCGATGTCGCGATAGTCGCGGAACTGGAAATCGACACGATCGGACAGGCCGGCGCGCTGCAGGCGGGCCTGGGCGTACTCGAGCTGTTCGCGCGAGATCGTGACACCGGTCACCCGCATGCCGCGCCGTGCCGCTGTCTCGGCGAAGCCGCCCCAGCCGCAGCCGATCTCCAGGATGCTGTCGCCCTGCCGCGCGCCGAGCTGGTTCAGGATGCGCTCGTACTTGGCGGTCTGCGCCGCCTCGAGCGCCTTGCCTTCCGCTCCGGCGTAGAGGGCGGAGGAGTAGGTCATCGTCGGATCGAGCCACAGGCCGTAGAATTCGTTGCCGAGGTCGTAGTGGGCATGGATGTTGCGCTTCGAGCCCTCGCGCGAATTATCGTGCCGGCGGTGCAGCAGCTTCAGCAGGATGTTGTGGAAGGCGTTGGTGCGCGTGACGCGTCCCAGGGCTTTTTCGTTGTCGGTAAGCAGCGACAGAAGCCCCGGCAGGTCGGGCGAGTCGCAGAGGCCATCCATGTAGGACTCGGCGAAGCCGATATCGCCGTCGAGCAGCACGCGACGGAAGAACCGCCAGTCCTTGATCTCGATCACGGCCTGGCGTTCCGCCCGCTCCGGGCCGAAATGGCACGTCGTGCCGTCCGGAAGCCGTACGGTCAGTCGGCCGGCCGTCAGGCGGGCGAGAGACTTGAGGACGAAGCGGGCGGCGAATGACATGAGGTCAGCGGCTCACGAGCTGCGAGGGTGGAACAGGCTTGCGATAAAATCTGGCTCGCTTCCGCCACAGTTGCAAGGCCTGCCAATGGATTCTCAGCACAACGCCCACGGTCATTATCGGGTTGCAGAGAAAGCGGCGCAGCACGGCACCGTCCGTCAGCGGCTCGCGCCGGCCGCCGACGGAGGTGGCCAGCATCAGGCCTTGGGCGTCGTGATAGTTGACGTCGACATGGGCGATTTTCCCGTCCAGCCGGAAGCGGAAACGGTAGTCGCCCTCGACCGGCAGGAAGGGCGAGACATGGAAAACCTTGCGGCCGTCCAGCCACGCCGCCGGATCGATCGGCCGCCGGTCGTCGTGATGGACCAGGTAGCAGTGGCTTTCGCCGAAGGTGCTGTTGACCTCGCACAGCACTGCCCGGAGCGCGCCCGCGCGGTCGCGGCAGAACCAGAAGCTCACCGGATTGAACACGTAGCCCAGCATGCGCGGCATGGTCATCAGCGTGACCTCGCCGTCGCAGACCGCGCCGAGGCCGTGCTCGGCGAGGATTTTGCGCAGCCAGGCCTTCAGGTCGCTGCCATCGCGCCCGCCGTGATCGGCGCGCCGGAAGGAGACGAGGCCGGGTCGGTCGAGTTTTAGCCAGCGCCCTGCAGCAGCATCAAGCGCACCGAGATCGAGGCAGAGATAGGCGACGCGGTAGCGAAAGGCGTGCTCGCGCGGTCGTAGCCGACGGTGCACGACGGTGGCGTTGATGAGGGTGTGTGTTGCTGAGGCCGACCCCCTCCGACTCAGCGCCTTCAGAGGCGCGTCGGCTACCTCCCCCGATGACGGGGGAGGAATTTGATTCTCCTCCCCCGTCATCGGGGGAAGTGCCCCCGCAAGGGGGCGGAGGAGGGAGGCCGCAGTCACGACCTTGCCGCAACTGGCAGAGGAATTGGTTCCAGGATCGGCCGGTCGGCGACGACGCGCGGCGGATCGCCGATGCGGCGATGCTCGTCGGGCCGTGGCCAGGGCCGGCGGACGCCCAATTGCTCGGCGACGTCGAGGCCGGCCGACAGAGCGTCCTCGTGGAAACCGTAGCCGCAGTAACTGCCGCAGAAATAGGTATCGCGCACGCCCTGGATCGCATGCAGGCCGCGCTGCGCGCGGATCGCGGCGGCGTCGTACATCGGATGCTCGAAGGCGAAGCGCGAGTAGGCGGTGGCCGGCAGCGGCGTGCGGCCGGGATTGACCGAGACGAACAGCGGCGTCTCGTCCGGCAGGTTTTGCAGCCGGTTCATCCAGTAGGTCACGCTCACGGCCTGCTCCCCGGCCCTCATCTCGTCGGATCTGCGGTCGGCGACATAGTTCCAGCTCGACCAGACGCTGCGCCGCTTTGGCATCAGGGACAAATCGCCGTGCAGCCAGACCTCGTTCGAGGAATAGGCGAAGCAGCCCAGCAACTGGCGTTCCGGCGCGTCGGCATCCTCCAAGAGCGCCAGTGCCTGGTCGGCGTGGCAGGCCAGCACGATCTTGTCGAAGCGGTCCCAATGGCCCGAGGCGTCGCGCACTTCTACACTCCCCTCGGAACCAGGCGGCCCCCGGCGGATGGCTCGCGCCGGCGTCGCCAGGCGCGCCCGGGCGCGCAGCGGCGTGGCGATGCGCTCGACATAGGACCGGCTGCCGCCGCTCACCGTGCGCCACTGAAGCTGCGGGCCGATGGTGAGCAGCCCGTGGTTGTTGAAGAAGCGCACGAAGCTCTG
>JAUXST010000717.1 GCA_030679805.1 Reyranella sp.
GGACATCCGGGCAACCCGGCCCGCAGGGCCGGTCGCCGCCCCGCGCCGATGGCTTGGCGCGTCGATTCCGCTGTCGATCGCGTTCTTCTGTTTTGCGCTGCTCTTCCTGGCGCTCGCCGGCCTGTTGCCGGCTTATCTCGTCGACCGCCGCGGACTGGCTGCCGACGAAGCCGGGCGACTCGTCGCCATCGCCACAGCCTTCGGCATTGCCGGCAGCCTGCTGGCAGGCTGGATGATGCGGCGTGGCGTGGCGCCCGGCCGCCTGACCGCGGCCGGCTTGATTGGCTCCGCTGTGGTGGCCGCCTTCGCCTTCGGCATGGCAGCGCCCGTGCCGCTCGCCATCGCGGGCTTCACCCTTTCATTTGCCCTGGGTGGGCTGGTGCCGGCCGCGACCTTCGCGTCGGTGCCACGACTCGCCGCCGACGCAAGCGCGATCGGGCCGATCAACGGCCTGCTGGCACAGGCCGGCAGTCTCGGATCGCTAGCCGGCCCGCCTCTTCTGGCGCTGTGGGTCGGGTGGGCGGGGTGGTCGTTGGCGCCCGTGCTGCTGCTGGCCATCGCGGCGATCGGCGCGGCAAGCGCGCTTGCCATCGCGGCGCCGCGCTCCTGAGGCTCAGCCCCGTTTCTCCACCACCAGCATCCATGGCCGGCCGCCGACGGGCTGCAACCGGCCGCGCGAGTCGACGGGATAGAGGCTCATGGTGACGCTGTTCTTCACGTTGCCGCCGACGGCATGGACGTAGCCGCCGCGCACGTCAGTGACGACGTCGCAATGGTTCGCCGTGTTGTCGATCCGCCGCCGGGCGGTGCGCGAATCGGCGTAACGCCAGGTCGGCCCGGCGCTGCCGCTGCACACCAGATCCCCGGCCTTGGGCGAGTATTCATTGGGCGCGTGCAGCAGGAAAGCAGCACCTCGCGAGGCGTGCTCACGGTCGTAGAGCGCCGCCAGATAGCCGCCGTGGCGGCCGTCGCGCGGGAAGGCGGACGCGCTGTAGCCCGACTTGACCATCACCCAGGCCACGAAGGCGCCCGACCACGGCCTGCTCGAGGTGCGGCCGTTCCAGTCGGGATGTCCGCAGGAGCCCCAGTAGTCCCCGACCCGGCTGGCCAGCGGCTCGCTGCGCTCGCTGATACCGGTCCGGTTGGTGTAGCCGTTGGCTTGGCTGCCATAGACGACGGTCGAGCGGCCGAATTTGGTCCACTCCTGCCAAGCCGTCAGGGCCACGCGATCGGTAGGCGGGCGCTCGCTGTAATGCTGATGACTGCTCGAACTGCCGCAGGCAGCCAGGAAAAGGGTGAGCAGAAGGATCGCTGGCAGCCGTAGACCGAACACACGGGAGGAGGGCGCGGCGGGCGGCTGCCAGCAAACACGAACGTCGACGAAGGGGCGATCGATATTCATGTATAACATGCAGGGACTAAAATAAGCGTTTGTTCTTATTAGATTTTGATCTAACACGAATACCGCACAATGTCACGCCCGGATAGTCTTGCCGACATTCGCCGCTTGGAAGAACTCGCCTTTCGGGGCTGGCCTGCCCTGGAGAGCCGGGATTTCGTCGGCTGGCGCCAGCGCCTATCCTGCGGATATACAAAAAGATCTAATTCTATCAATGCATTAAGAATAAATGCTCGATGCAATTCTGAGGTCATCGCGGCACTGGAAGCCCCCTATCTCGCCTTCGGCCAGACGCCGGCCTGGCGGCTGACGCCGCTGGCGCCGCCCGCCATCGCTCCCCTTCTGGCCGCCCGCGGCTACCGGACGATCGAGCGCAGCTTCCTGCAGGTCTGCCCTCTCCAGGCCGGCTTCACCGCCGACGCCGAGGTGAAGATCCTGCCCCGGCCAACGCCGGCCTGGATCGACGCCTTCCGAACCCATAGCCCGGTGCCGCCGCAGCACGCCGAGACCATGCAACTCATGCTGGCGGCCATCGCGGCGCCAGCCGGGTTCGCCTTCGTCGAGGAGGCCGGCCGGCCGATGGCCATGGCGGTCGGGGCGATCGAGGGCGACCACATGGGGCTGTTCGACGTGCTGGTGATGCCGCATGCCCGCCGCCGCGGGCTGGCGCGGCGCGTCACGGAAAGCCTCTATGCCTGGGCGTGGGGCAAGGGCGCGCGCTTCGCCTATCTGCAGGTCGTTGCCACCAATGCGGCGGCCCTCCCCCTTTATGAGGCGCAAGGCTTCCGCACGGCCTACGCCTATGAATACGTCGTCCCGCCGCCTACAACCTGAGGCCGTCAACTTGACCCCCCGGCGCCCGGCCTCACATAGTCGGTACTGGGAGGACTAAAAAAATGGCGAACTATCCTTGGGAGAAAAGCTACCCGCCGGGCGTGAAGTGGGAACTCGAGGTTCCGAAGAAGACCATCCACCAGACCTTCGAAGATAGCTGCGCGCAATATGGCGACCGGCCCTTCACCGACTTCCTCGACAAGATGCTGACTTTCCGGGACTACAAGGTCGCGTCCGACAAGGCTGCCGCCGGGTTCCAGAAGCTGGGCGTCAAGCCCGGCGTCCATGTCGGCCTCTACCTGCCCAACACGCCGCACTACATCATCGCCTTCTTCGGCGTGCTCAAGGCCGGTGGCATCGTCGTCAACTACAGCCCGCTCGACGCCGCCCGCGAGTTGGAGCACAAGATCGGCGATTCCGAGACCGACATCCTGGTGACGCTCGACGTCAATGCGCTCTACCCCAAGATGGCGGCGATGCGCGGCAAGACGAGGCTCAAGAAGCTGATCGTGGGCTCGATCGCCGACTACCTGCCGTGGCCCAAGAACTGGCTCTATCCGATCGCCAAGAAGAAGGAGCTTTCGGCCTGGCCGCGAGACGACTGGCACATGTCATTCAAGGACCTGCTGGCCAACGACGGCAAGTACGCGCCCCATCCCTCGCCCGAGAATCTGTGGGACGAAGTGGCGATCCTGCAATACACCGGCGGCACCACGGGCCTGCCCAAGGCCGCCATGCTGACGCACGGCTGCGTCATGGCGGCGATGAGCCAGGGCATGGCCTGGACCAAGCCCTACACGACCCCGGGCACGGAGAAGGTCGTGTGCGTACTGCCACTGTTCCACATCTACGCACTGTCGGGAATCATGCTGGGAGCGGTGGCCAACGGCAACCAGCTGATCCTCTATCCCAGGCCCGACATCGACATGATCGTGGCCGATCTCTCGACCAAGAAGCCGACCTTCCTGCCCGGCGTTCCAACGCTCTACACCGCGATCCTGAAGCACCCCAAGGCGCAGGGGCTCGACCTGAAGTCGCTCAAGATCTGCATGTCGGGCGGCGCGCCGTTGCCGGTCGAGGTCCAGCAGAGCTTCGAGAAGCTGACGGGCGCCACGCTGATCGAGGGCTACGGTCTCACCGAAACGTCGCCCACCGGCGCCATCTGCCCGGTCGACAAGACGGTGCGCCGTATCGGCTCGTGCGGCGTGCCGATGCCAGGCACGGTCATCGAGATCCGCGACATGGAGAACAAGGACCGCGTGCTGGCGGCCGGCAAGGACAATGTCGGCGAGGTCTGCATCATTGGTCCGCAGGTGATGAAGGGCTACTGGAAGAAGCCAGAGGAGAGCGAGCTGGTCCTGTTCAGCCATGTCGCCAGCAACTGGAAGGGTCTGCGCACCGGCGACATGGGCTACATGGACGAGGACGGCTGGCTCTATCTGGTCGATCGCTCCAAGGACCTGATCATCTCGTCGGGCTACAACGTCTACCCGCGCATGATCGAGGAAGCAGTCTACGAGCATCCGGCGGTCGACGAATGCATCGTGATCGGCATCCCCGATCCCTACCGCCAGGAAGCGCCCAAGGTATTCGTGAAGCTGAAGCCCGGCGCCTCGCTCACCTTCGAGGAGCTGAAGAAGCACCTCGAAGGCAAGATCGGCAAGCACGAGATGCCGGTGGCGCTGGAAATCCGCGCCGAGCTGCCCAAGACACCGGTCGGCAAGCTCTCCAAGAAGGAACTCAAGGAGGAAGAGCGCGCCAAGGCGAAAGCCAAGGCGGCGTAACACCAGCATGGCAGGCCGGCGCGTCTTTGTTCTCGGCGGTGCCGGCCTCATCCTCGGCAGCTGTTTCGACCGACCCTGCCATGAGCGCAATCCGGCGCAGAAGGCGTTCCTCGACGGACTCGCGGCACTTGCCAAGCCGGCGCTCACCTCGAACAATCCACTCGCCGTCGAGGAAGCGGCCCGCCGGAGCGTGGCGCTGGCCGACAAGGTCGGCGCTTTTTCGGACTGGTGCGGCACCATCCGCAAGATCGAGGGCAACGCCCAGGTCGCGGCCGTCACCATCGAGGTCGGGCCGCAAGTTTCGCTCTACGCGTTCAACGACTGGGCGCTCGCCTTCGCCGGATCGATTACCGACCTCTTTTCCACACGATCGCGTCAGCCGCCGCCCCCGGGCCTTTCCGAAGCCGCCATCGGGGCGCTAAAAACCATGCGGCTCGGTGAACGCGTGACGCTCTCCGGACGGATGGGCGAGATCGCAGGCTCCGGCGTTTTCGATCTCTCCCACCTGTTCGGCAAGAGCGACGTGGAACATCGACAGTTCCTGCAGACGCCGCGCTTCGTGGCGCGCATCGAGGCCCTCGCGGCGTCGAAGAAGACTTGAGAAAGGACTCCGAGTGCCGTCGTTCACGTACGATTTTCCCTACGCCTCCAAGAAACTTCCGATCTTCGCTTCGAACGTCGTGGCCTCCTCGCAGCATCTCGCCGCAACCGCCGGCCTGCGCATGATGGCCAAGGGCGGTAACGCGGTAGATGCCGCGATCGCCAGCGCCGCCGCCATCACCGTGGTCGAGCCGACCATGAATGGAATAGGCGCCGATGCCTTCTGCATCCTGTGGGACGGCACCAAGCTCGTCGGCCTCAATGCTTCGGGCCATTCGCCGGCGCTGATGACGCCCGACCAGTACAAGGGCCAGGACAAGATGCCCAACGTCGGCTGGGGAAGTGTGACCACGCCGGGCGCCGTGTCGCTCTGGATGGAATTGCACAAGCGCTACGGCAAGCTACCCTTCGCCGACCTGTTCGAACCCGCGATCAAATACGCCCATGACGGCTTCCGCGTCTCCTACATGGTGGCGAGGCAGTGGGACCGCGCGATCGATCGCCTGAAAGGCCAGGAGAGCTGGGTGAAGGCGTTCCTGCCGAACGGCCGCGCGCCCAAGCCGGGCGAGCTGTGGAAATTCCCCGACCAGGCGAAGACGCTCGCCAAGATCGCCGAGAGCAAAGGCGAGACCTTCTATCGCGGCGAACTCGCCGAGGTGATGGACAATTACGCCAAGGAAACCGGCGGCGCGCTCCGCCAGGAAGACCTGGCCGCACACAAGCCCGACTGGGTCGATCCCATCGGCCTCACCTATCGCGGCACGACCCTGCACGAAATCCCGCCGTCGGGCCAAGGGATCGCCGCCTGCATGGCGCTCGGCATCCTGGAGAATTTCGACATCGCCGGCCACGATCCCGACGGCCCTGAGGTGGCACATCTGCGCATAGAGGCGATGAAGCTCGCCTTCGCCGACATCTATCGCTACGTGGCCGATCCGCGCTTCATGGAAGTGACGCCCCAGCAGATGCTCGACAAGGCTTACCTGAAAAGCCGCGCCAAGCTGATCGACGCCAAGAAGGCCAAGGACTTCGGTCCCGGCACGCCCAAGGACGGCGGCACGATCTATCTCGGTACCGCCGACGAGGCCGGCATGATGGTGTCGTTGATCCAGTCGAACTACACCGGCTTCGGCTCGGGCATCGTGGTGCCGGGCACCGGCATTGCGTTGCAGAACCGGGCCACCGGCTTCTCGCTGCAGCCCGGCCATCCCAATCTCGTCGGTCCGAAGAAGCGGCCATTCCACACCATCATCCCGGCCTTCATCACCAAGGACGGCAAGCCGGTCGCGACGTTCGGCCTGATGGGCGGCGCCATGCAGCCGCAGGGCCATATGCAGGTCTTCTCGCGCATCGTCGACTACGGCCAGAATCCGCAGGCCGCCATCGACGCGCCGCGCTGGCGCGTGCACGAGACCGACGGCACGATCTGGACCGAGGACCACATGCCGGCCGATACGGCCACGGGCCTCGAGGCGCGCGGCCACAAGCTCACGCGGACCAAGTGGCCGAGCTTCGACTTCGGCTCCAGCCAGATCATCTGGCGCCACGCCGACGGCGGCCCCTACCTCGGCGCTTCCGAGAGCCGCCGCGACGGCGCGGCCGTCGGCTTCTAGGCATGGGCGCCACCAGCATCTCGATCCAGGACGGCGGCTTTGCCATCAACGGCCAGCCGACCTACGCCGGCCGGAGCTGGAAGGGCCATCGCATCGAAGGGCTGCTGTTCAACAGCCGCATGGCCAACGCCATCGCCGACGACGAGAATCCTTCTACGCGGGGCACCTGGGCCTATGCCGACGGCGACTGGGATGCCGAACGCAACACGGCCGAATTCATCACGGCCCTGCCCGCCTACCGCGCGCACGGCCTGCTCGCGGTCTGCCTCAACATCCAGGGCGGCAGTCCGCAGGGCTACTCGTGGCACCAACCCTGGCGGATCTGCGGTTTTACACCCGAGGGCGCGCTGAAGCCGGCCTGGGCGGCGCGGCTGGGCAAGGTGATCGAGGCCTGCGACCGCAACGGCATGGCGGTGATTCTGGGCCTCTTCTATGGCAAGCAGAGCGGCACGCTGAAGGACGAAACCGCCGTGAAAGCGGCGGTCACCAACACCGTGGACTGGCTGATCGAAAAAGGCGCGACCAATGTGCTGATCGAGATCGGCAACGAGGTCGACCTCGAAAATGTATGGGCCCACCCGATCATCGCCGCCTCGCGCTGCCATGAGCTGATCGAGCTGGCGCAAAGGCGCAGCAAGGGAGAATTGCTGGTGAGCACGAGCCTGATCATGCTCGACGCGCCGCCGGCCAAAACCGTGGCCGCGGCCGATTTCCTGTTGCCGCACGGCAATCGCATCCATGGCCCCGACGGCGTGATGCAGCCCAGCCCGCACGGCATCCGCCTGCAGGTCGCGCGCTGGCGTGCGGCGGCCGGCTACCGTGGCCAGCCGATCGTCTACAACGAGGACGATCACTTCGAGTTCGACAAGCCCGACAATCATTTCGTGGCCGCCGTCGAGAGCGGTGCGAGCTGGGGCTTCTTCGACTACCGCCGCTCGCGCGAACGCTTCGAGGACGGCTTCCAGTCGCTGCCCGTCGACTGGACGATCTCGTCGGCCCGCAAGCTTGGGTTTTTCAATCTGCTGAAGGAGATCACCGGCACATGAACTGGGGCACCATGAGCCGCGCCGAGCGCGACGCGGCCTACAACAACACGATGGCGGTGAAGAACAGCGCCGACCTCAGCGCCGCGCGCGAAGCGGCGTCCGCCGAATTCCGCCGCGCGCACCCCGGTCATCTCGACCTTCGCTATGGACCCAAGGAGCGCAACACCTGGGACCTGTTCCCCGCGGCCAATCCCAATGCGCCCTGCATCGTGTTCATCCATGGTGGCTACTGGCAACGCAACAGCAAGGACGGGTTCGCGAACCTGATCTCAGGCCTCCACGCCCGCGGTTGGGCCGCCGCACTGCCCGGCTATACGCTGGCGCCCGACGTCACGCTCACCGAAATCGTGGCGGAGATCAATGCGGCACTCGACTGGCTCGCGGCAAACGGCAAGGCGCACGGCATCGAGGGCAAGGTCGTGCTGTCGGGCTGGTCAGCCGGCGGCCACTTGACGGCCATGTGCCTCGGCCACAAGCGCGTCAGCGCCGGGCTGGCGATTTCCGGCGTCTATGAGCTGGGGCCGATCCGCGATACCTACCTGAACGAGAAACTGCAGCTCGGCGACGGCGAGATCGAGACACTGTCGCCGATGCGCCTGCCGATGGTGGCCAAGCCGATGCTGATCACCTACGGCACGGCCGAGCTGCCGCCGCTGGTGTCCGACAGCCGTCACCTCCACGCCAAGCGCGCGGCCGCCCACCTGCCGGGCGCGCTGCTGCCGATCGCCGGCGCGGACCATTTCACCATCGTCCACGAGCTGCGCGACACCGGCGGCGCCCTCGCCCGGCAGGCGCTTTTGCTCGCCGATTGAGGTCTGGCACGTCTGTTGCATGACCCGCCGCAACAAGTGGGAGGGTTTCAATGCTTCGTCGTCGTCATCTGTTGGCCGGTGCAGGATTTGTCGCCGCCGGTACTTTCGCCGCGCCGTCGATCCTGCGGGCCCAGACCCGCACCGTGAAGATGGGCGCGTTGCGCCTCGTCCATTCGATGCCGCCCTACTTCTATGAGAAGTTCGCGCCGGCCAACCTGAAGATCGAGATCATCGTTTTTGACAGCCCGACCGACGGCAAGAACGCGGTCGTGACCAAGTCCGTGGACTTCGGCACCTTCGGCATCGCCGCCGCCATCCTGGGTGGCGCGGTCGGCGAGCCCGTCGTGGTCGTGGGCGCGCTCTCCAACAAGGGCATGGGCGTCATCTCCAAGGCCGGCTCCGACGTGAAGACCGTCAAGGACCTCAAGGGCAAGCGCGTCGGCATCTGGCCGGGCTCGACCCAGGAGGTCTTCATCATGGAGCGCCTGCGCATGGAGGGCCTGTCCATCAAGGACATCACCCCGGTGCGCGTGCCGTTCGGCGAGATGCCGGTCATGCTGGCCCGCGGCGACATCGACGCCTATGTCGGCGCCGAGCCGGGGCCCGCCCTCTCCATCACATCAGGCGTCGGCCAACTCGTGGAATATCCCTACGGCACGGCAATGGGCGGCCTCAACATGATCTTCGGTACCAACGAGGAGACGATCGCCAAGGATCCGGACCTGGTACGCACGATGCTCAAGATCCATCGCCAGGCGGTGGAGTTCATGTCGGCCAACAAGCCCGCCGTGGTCGACATGACGGTGCAGAAGCTCGGCGCCAACCGCGCCGCGGTCGAACAGGCGCTGGGCGCCAACAACGTCGAGTATGTCTGGAAGCTCGACGACAAGGTCCAGGGACAGGCCAAGACCTATGCCCAGCACATGCTGGAGCTGAAGCAGATCCGCGCCCTGCCCAAGTTCGAGACCTTCCTCAATCCGAAGTTCTCGAACGAAATCGCGTCCTGAACTGCAGGGCGTCATGTCGATCGCGCAAACGAGCCCGGCGCCGGCAGTCGCTGCTTCCGACCGGCCACTGCCGACGCGCGGCCTGTGGCACCGCCTCAAGCCGACGGTCCTGGCACTGATCGTGCCGCTGCTGCTGCTGGCGTTCTGGCAAGTGGCGACGACTCAGCACTGGACCCGGCTGATCCCGACGCCGTACGCCGTCGCCGAATGCATGGTCGATTTTGCCGTCGGCGGCATCTTCGACGACGCCTATTCGGCAACGCTCCTCACCCATCTGCTGGCGTCGATGAGCCGCGTCTACGGCGGCTTCGCGCTGGCGGCCCTCTTCGCTCTGCCGATCGGGTTGATGATCGGCCGCATGCCGTGGGCACGCATGCTGCTCGATCCGTTCCTGCAGGTCATGCGGCCGATCCCCGTCACGGCCTGGCTGCCGCTGTCGATGATCCTATTTGGTCTCGGCGCCAAATCGGCCTTCGCCCTGGTCTGCCTCGGCGCGTTCTATCCCATCCTGCTCAACACCGTGTTCGGCGTGCGCGCGGTCGATCCCAAGCTGTTCGAGGCCGCATCCATGCTGGGCTGCAGCGGCAACGCCCAGTTCTACAAGGTCGTTCTGCCCGCCGCGGTGCCGTCGATCTTCACCGGCCTCAGGCTCGGACTCGGCCTTGCCTGGTTCGTCATCGTGGTCGGCGAAATGACCGGCGTGCCGGAGGGTCTGGGCGCCGTCATCATGGACGGCCGCACGCTGTCGCGCACCGAGCTGGTGATCTGCGGCATGATCGTGATCGGCCTCGCGGGCTATCTCTCCGACCGCGTGGTCGTGGCGACCGGCAATCGCCTGCTGCGCTGGAGTCCGAATCATCATGGCTGAGTCCGCGACCCCGATCGTCGAGATCAAGAGCGTGTCCAAAGTCTTCCAGCTCCAAGACCAGACGATCCACGCGCTTTCCGACGCCCACCTCTCCATCAACAAGGGCGAGTTCGTCTGTTTGATCGGCGCCTCGGGCTGCGGCAAGTCGACGTTGCTCAGGATCATCGCCGGTTTCGAGCAGCCGTCCGCCGGCGAGGCCCTGATGTGGGGCCGGCCGATCGCTGGACCCGACCCGACGCGCGGCATGGTGTTCCAGGACTACGCGTTGTTTCCCTGGCTGAACGTGCGCGCCAACATCGGCTTCGGCCCGGCCGCCCGCGGTCTCGGCGGTGCCGAGGTGAAGGGCATCGTCGACAAGTTCATCGATCTCGTGGGTCTCGGAAAATTCGCAAACGCCTATCCGCACCAGCTATCCGGCGGCATGAAGCAGCGCGTGGCGATCGCTCGCGTGCTCGCCAACGACGCCGAGGTGGTGCTGATGGACGAGCCCTTCGGCGCGCTCGATGCCATGACGCGCGAGCGGCTGCAGGACGAGCTGCTGGAGATCTGGCAACGCACCAAGCTC
>JAUXST010000738.1 GCA_030679805.1 Reyranella sp.
CTGCCCCCATGCCGTCAGCGCCGCCGCCATTGCCGCCGGCGCCGCCTATTATTACGACAGTCATTATTCCGCAGCCACCTGGCCCCCCGCCACCGCCGCCAAATCTCCCGCCGACGACCTATGGCTCAGATAACAACCTCAGCAGAAATTAGCGGTCCGGTGCGGCGTCGGGGTTTCTTCCAACCGACACTCGGACCCCTGCCGGGATGGACCGCCGTTCCCATGGCTATCAGTGCGAATCGCTCGCAATTCTTTTGGACGCCAGTCCTCGGCTGGGCATTGATGTCTTGCGTCGTCTCAGGCGCGCAGGCTCAGGAGGAAACTTCGGCGCCGGCACTGCAGACGATCCAGCAGGAGGGGGTCGAATCCGACATCCTGTCCTTGCCGATCGGCGGCGGCCTTTCCGACACAAGAGGCGAACTGGGAACCACGATCGGCCCCTATACGCTCTATCCGTCGATCGAGATCCTGACCGGCTATGACAGCAACGTGTTCACCACATCCGCACCGACGACAGGTTCCATGTTCACGGTGATCCGGCCGCAGGTCGAATTGAAGTCGGAGTGGCTCAACCATTCGATCCGCGCCGTCGCCTTTGGCGGGTTCGGTTTCTACGTCAGTGCTCCGACGCAGAATTTTCAGAATTACGGCCTGCTGCTCGATGGCAAGTTCGAGATCCAGCAAGACCTCTACGTGACTGCCAAAATCGGCTACACGCGCAACACCGAGGCGCTGGGAACCCCCAACGTGGCGTTCGCGCAGGCGCCCACCGTCGTCGATTCGATCCCGGTCGAGGTGTCGCTCTACCAGAGATTCAACCGCTTTTTTTACCAGCTGACCGCCGCTGCGATCAAATACACGTACTACGACTACAGCACCGTTACGTCTGTCGGGTTGCCCGGCACCAGCCGAGATCGCACTGACTATGCGGAGCGCATTCGCCTCGGCTATGAAATCAACGACGACACGTCGCTCTTCATTGCTCCCGGTCTGGAGCAGCGTATCTATACCCAATTCATCAATTCCGTCGGGGAGCAGCGCGACTCCAACAGCTGGTTCTTCAACCTCGGCGCAACGACGACCCTCGGTCCGAAAACCAAGCTCGAAGGCTTCGTCGGCTACCAATCGCTGTCATACATTGCAAACGGCACGTCCACGGGAGCGACGACGTTTGGGCTCTCCGGAAGCTGGAACCCCAACGATCGGCTGACGTTGAACCCGCAATTCCTGCGCAGCATCAACGAATCGGCGCTCTCGAACTACCAGAATTACGTCTCCACCGTGCTTGGTGTAGATTTTACCTACGAGATCAACGGGGAATGGATGGCCCTTGGGGGCACGTCTATAAATACGGCACAATACAACCCCGCCTTTGGTGTCGCCAATGTCAGCCCGCGCACCGATTATTTCTTCAAGGGATCGATCGGCTTGATGTATTCGCTCCGCCCACAAGTCCAAATCGGGCCCCTGTACGAATATACAACTGGTTGGTCGACCGATGTGGCGGCGGGCGGGCCTTCGTATACGCGAAACATGTTTTCCATCCGCCTGATGGCGAAGCGGTGATGGTGTGATGATCCGGCTCGCTATCTCTCGTTGGAAAAAAACGGCCTGGCGTCGGTCCCCGGGCCTGTGGGCCTGTCTTTTTGGCGCTGTGTTCGCACTTGCTGCGTGCGAAACCCAGCCGCCGATGACGACGAAGACGCTGCAGCAGCCCTCACAGGTCACCCAGACGATCCGCATGGGCGAGTATCGCGTGGCGCCTGGCGACAAGCTGCGCGTCGTGGTCCTTTCGGATACCGAACTTTCCGGCGACTACGAGGTGGATTCGACGGGAGTGATCTCTCCTCGCATGGCCACTCGCGTCTCGGTCGTCGGCATGACGACGGTCGAGATCGAGGCAATGCTGCGGGATCGTTACCGCGCCGACGGACTTCTGCGGAACCCCAAGCTGACCGTCGACCTCGTCGCGCGCCGGCCGTTCTACATTCTGGGCGAGATCACCCGGCCCGGCTCGTTTCCCTATGTGAACGGGATCAACGTCATTCAGGCCATCGCCATCGCCGGCGGATACACTCGCCGCGCGTCCAAGACGCGCATCACCGTGCGGCGCTTCAATTCGCCCGCTGGCGAGGAAGAGACTGTGACAGAGGATAGTCCGATTGGCCCGGGAGACGTCATTCACGTCCCCGAGCGCTGGTTCTAGGGAGTTCGTAAGTCTGCAGTAAGTAGCGTCGCGTACTTGTGTTTTTGCAGCCACGATGTGGGGTCGTGGTTGGCTAGAGTTTTCTTGGGCGTTGACCAGCCTCGGGATGGGTCGGTGAGCGTCATGGGTGTCCTCCGGAGCACGTAAAGTGCGGAGCGTGGTTGGATGGGATCGATGTCTAGAGCAAGTGAGATCGCCGAGGATCCGGCGGTTACCAATAGTCCGCCCCTGCCAGCTCTTTCGCGCCAGGGATCCGGTCCTCCGGAAGACGCCTCGACCGAACTCTGGGGCTGGTTGCGGCTGCTCAATCGCCACAAGACCCTGATCATCGGCTGCGGGCTGGTGGCGGCGGTCATGATGGCGCTGGTCATCGCGCAAGCCACGCCGCTCTACAAGGCGTCCGCACGCCTCATCCTCGACACGCGCACATTCAAGGTCCTGAGCACCGAAGGCGCCCTGTCGGGTGTTGATACGCTCAATTTCGGCGCCATTCAGAGCGAACTGGAGGTCATCCAGTCGGAGTTCGTGATCGGCCGGGTCGTGGACAAGCTGGGTCTGGCGAACAATCCCGACTTCAACGGCACCAAGCCACCGGGCGCGCTCGATGCGGCGCTCGAGCCGATCCGTGAACTCTGGAACTCCGGCATATCGTCGTTGCTGACGCCGGTGCCGCCACAGGCGCCTGCCCAGGCGGCCAAGCCGGGTGCCGCGCCGCGCGCGGCGGAAGCCAGTGATCCGCGGCGTCAGGCAGCCATTGGCGCCGTGGCCGGCCGCCTCAGCGTATCTCTGGTGGGACGAACCTTCGTCATTCTCATTACGGTGGAGAGCCCCGACGGCGTTATGTCGGCACGCATCGCCAACGCTGTCGCAGAGGCCTATCTCGCCGATCAAATCGACACGAAGAACGAGGCGAACCGACGGGCGACGGAGTGGCTCGAACAGCGTCTTGCCGAACTCCGCCGAAACCTTCAGGTCGCCGAAGAGGCCGTCGCTACCTATCGGCGCGACAAAGGCCTCGCCGGCAGTCCCGAGGGAGCGATCTCCTCCCAGACGCTCTCGGAACTCAATGGCCGCTATACTGCCGCGCGCGGCCGGCGTATCGAGAAAGAGGCGCGCCTGGTCGCGCTCAGCAAGGCGAGCCTCAATCCGGGCGAGCTGGCCAACATTCCGGAGGTCTCGGGCAATACGACGCTCGCCGCGCTGCGGATCTCGGACGTGGAGCTGAGCCGCAAGTCGGCGGAGCTGGCATCGCAACTGGGCGACAGCCACCCCAAGATGATCCAGGTGCGCAACGAACTTGCCTCCATTCGCGCTCGCTTCAACATCGAGACGCAGCGCATCACGCTGGCTGTCCGGGCCGAGCTCGACGCGGCGACGTCGGAGGAAGAGGAACTCAAGGAACTGGTCGACAAGGCGTCGGTCGTTTCCGGGACGGCCAGCCAGTACGAGGCCGAGCAGAAGCAACTCGAGCGCGAGGCGCAATCCAACCGTGCCCTCTACGAGAGCTTCTTGAACCGCTTCAAGGAGCTGCGGGAACAGCAGGACATCCAGCGCGCCGACGCGCGCATCCTGGCCTACGCCCGCCCTTCGGGTTCGCCGTCGTCGCCAAACTTCAAGTCGGGCCTGACAGGCGCTTTCGTGATCGGCTGCCTGCTGGGCATGGCCGGCGCGATCGCCATCGAGAAGCTGGACCGCGTCTTCCGTTCCGCGCCTCAGGTCGAGGAAGCGACGGGCGTCAGCGTCCTGGCGATGGTGCCGGAAGTCAAAGGCACGGCGATCACGCGTTCGAATGTGGTCACCAACATCCTCGAGAACACGACATCGCCTGCCGCCGAGGCAGTGCGCGCCGTGTTCACCGCCATCAGTCTTGCGAGCCTCGACAGGTTGCCGCGGGTCGTTGCCGTCACATCCTCGACCCCCAGCGAAGGAAAGACCACCTTTGTTGCCGCGCTAGGCGGCCTGCTGACCAAGATGAATACGTCGCGCCGGGTGCTGATCGTCGATCTCGATCTGCGTCAGGCCAAGCTGTCAGCCGCACTCGGCCTCAACGATCGCGGTGGTACGATCGATGAATATCTGATGGGAACCAAGACCCTGGCGGAATGCACCCGGCGTCACGAGGCGTCCGGTGTCTATTATATCTGTGCACGGCGCAACACACCGAATGCGCCGGAAATTCTCGAATCGCATGCCATGAAGGCGGCTGTCGACGTCTTCTCCGACAACTACGACCTGGTGATCCTCGACGCGCCGCCGGTGCTGGCAGTTTCCGACGCTCGCATCATTGCGCGCCTCGCCGACTACACGGTATTCATCGTCCAGTGGGCGAAGACCCACCGCGAAGTCGTTAAGACCGCGATTTCGGCACTGTTGGAAGTGACCAACCACGTTGGCATCGTCATCAACCGGGTGAACCTCTTCAAGCACGGTCGCTATGGCTATGGCGATCATGGTGATTATTATTCGCGCTATCGGGGCTACTACGGCCAAGGCGAGGAAAAGGCCAAGTCCGAATCGGTGCGTCCCGCGCTCAAGCTTGCAACCAAGAAATAGGCCCGCAGCCGTAGGATCTTCCGTATCATGGCGGTCGGGGTCGGCTTGGCCCCGATTCGCTGGTGAGAAAATGGATGCCACCGCGGCTATGATCTGGCAGAAGTGCGTCCCATGCGTCGTCGTATCTCCGTTCTAGGTTTGGGCTATGTTGGCCTTCCAGTAGCAACCGCCTTCGGCCGTGCCGGTTTCGAAGTCGTGGGCTTCGATATCGATGCCCGTCGCATCTCGGAACTTGCGCAGGGCCACGACCGCACCCACGAGGTCGAGAGCGATGTCGTGCGTGCCGCGGGACTTCATTTTACGTCGAAGCCGGAAGACCTGCTCGCTGCTGACTTCCACATCGTCACCGTGCCGACTCCCATCGACGTGAGCAAGACGCCCGACTTGGAACCCCTGAGACGGGCTTCGACCACGATCGGCGGGGCGCTCAAGCGCGGCGACATCGTGGTCTACGAATCGACCGTGTATCCCGGGGTGACCGAAGAAGTCTGTATTCCGGCGCTCGAACTGGCGTCCGGCCTCAAGTGGAAGACCGACTTCAATGTCGGGTACTCGCCCGAACGCATCAATCCCGGCGACCGCGAGCACCGCTTCGAAAATATCCTGAAGATCGTCTCGGCCGACACGCCGGAGGCCCTCGATATCGTCGATGAGACGTACCGCAGTGTGGTTAAAGCCGGTACGCACCGCGCCCCGTCGATCAGGGTCGCGGAGTTCGCCAAGGTGCTCGAGAACACTCAACGCGACGTCAACATCGCACTCATCAACGAGGTTGCCCTGATCTGCGACCGGCTCGGCGTCGACACGCAGGATGTCCTGAAGGCGGCGGGCACCAAGTGGAATTTCCTGCCCTTTCGGCCGGGCCTCGTCGGCGGCCACTGTATTGGCGTCGATCCATTCTACATCGCCTACAAGGCTGAATCGGCCGGCTATCACCCGCACGTCATCCTGTCCGGCCGGCGGGTCAACGACAGCATGGGAATCTATGTCGCCAATCGCGTCGCTCGCAATATTATGCGAAGCTTCGCCAATGGCCGCCCTGTCGTGACCTTGCTCGGTGTCACCTTCAAGGAGAATGTGCCGGACATCCGCAATACGCGGGTCGTCGACATCGCGAACGAACTCAAGGAATTCGGCATCACGGTCCAGTTGCACGACCCGATGGCCGACGACGAAATGCTGAAGCATGAGTATGGATTGACGCTGACCGCGCTCGACAGGCTGCAGCCAGCCGATGCCGTCGTCCTGGCGGTCGCCCACAATATCTATCGCGATGGAGGGTGGGGGTTGGTGAGGCCGCTTTTGAAGCCCAATGGCGGCTTCGTGGCCGACATCCCCGCGATGCTTGACCGGCCGACGACGCCGGCCGGTGTCGCACTTTGGCGGCTGTAGCGACAAGCCGCTTCGGCGCATGCAAGCGCATAAGTTTGCCCACTTCCCCATCATCCAGGCGGTCGTGCGGGCGGTTTATCCCTACGGATCGGTTCAGACGGTCCGGCGAGGGGCCCTCAAGGGGCGACTCATCGTCGTAAGTCCTGGCATGGGCTACACCTACATATGGGGCTTGCAGGGCCGGGAATGGGACTGGGTCCAGCAGGTCGGCAAAAGCGAGCGTGTCTATGACATTGGCGCGAACTGCGGCCAGTCGACCCTGTATCTGGCCGATGCGGTTGGCCCGGGTGGCGTGGTCGTGGCGTTCGAACCGACGCCGGACAATTATCAGAACTTGGTCCGCAACATCGAACTGAACGCGCTGGGGTTTGTGACGCCGGTTTGTGCCGCGGTTGCCGAAGCAGAGGGTGTCGCCCAATTTC
>JAUXST010000741.1 GCA_030679805.1 Reyranella sp.
GTGCGCGAGGCCTGCGACACCAATCACATGCCGGTCGGCCTGGGGCCGCTGCAGGATCCCGTCGGCACCAACATGGGCAATCCGCACGCCACCTTCTTCGTCGACGACCTGGCGGCGATCCCGCTCGCCGAACTCGGTCCCAAGCTCGAGCACCACCGATTTTTTCCCGAGCGCGCCAACATCGGAGTCGTCCAGCCCCTGGGCGAGGGCCGGTTGCGGCTGCGCGTCTGGGAGCGTGGCGCCGGCCTCACGCTCGCCTGCGGCTCGGGCGCCTGCGCGGCGGTCGTCGCCGCCAGCCGCCGCGGCGTCGTCGACCGCAAGGCCCAGGTCGTCGTCGATGGCGGCACGCTCACCATGGAATGGCTGCGCGACGGCCACGTGCTCATGACCGGCGGTATCGCGGTCGCCTTCAAGGGCGAGCTCGATGCTTCGCTGCTGGCCTGAGGAACGCCGGTGACCGAGGTCGTCGAAACGGAAAAGAAAGGCTGGCTGTCGCGCCTGCGCGACGGGCTGTCCAAGTCAACCAAGCGCGTCACCGAGAGCATCACCGGACTCTTCACCAAGAAGAAGCTCGACCAGAAGACGCTGGACGATCTCGAGGACGCGCTGATCCAGGCCGATCTCGGCGTCAGCGTCGCGGCCCGGCTGATCGGGAAGCTGGGCAAGGAGCGCTTCGGCAAGGAAGTGACCGACGAGGAAGTGCGGTCAGCCTTCGCCGACGACATCGCCGAGATCCTTCAGCCCGTCGCGATACCGCTCGTTATCGATGCCGCGCGCAAGCCGCACGTCGTGCTGGTGGTGGGCGTCAATGGCAGCGGCAAGACCACGACCATCGCCAAGCTGGCGAACCTCTACAAGCGCGAGGGCCGGAAGGTGATGCTGGCCGCGGGTGATACCTTCCGTGCCGCCGCCGTCGAGCAGCTCAAGGTGTGGGGCGACCGTGCCGGCGTGCCGGTCGTCTCCCGGGATACCGGTGCCGACGCGGCGGGCCTCGCCTACGAAGCGCTGGAGCGTGCCAAGGCCGATGGCTGTGACGTGCTGTTGATCGACACCGCCGGCCGCCTGCACAACAAGACCAACCTGATGGATGAGCTCGCCAAGATCGTGCGCGTCATTCGCAAGCTCGATGCGGAAGCGCCGCACTCCTGCCTGCTGGTTCTCGACGCCACCACCGGCCAGAACGCCCATGCCCAGGTCGAGACTTTCAAGACGCTGTCCCCGGTCGATGCGCTTGTCGTGACCAAGCTCGACGGTAGCGCCAAGGGCGGCGTCCTGGTGGCGTTGGCCGAGAAGTTCAAGCTGCCCGTCGTCGCCATCGGCGTCGGCGAGGGGATAGATGATTTGAGACCGTTCGAGGCACGCGCCTTCGCGCGGGGATTGATGGGGCTGCCGGCATGACCGAGAAGGTGGAAGAGCAGGGCGGCATGCGGAAGCTTTACGCCACCGCGCTGGAACTCGGACCGCTGGTGCTATTCTTCGCCGCCAACGGCCGCTGGGGCATCTACTGGGGCACCGGCATCTTCATCGTAGCGACAGCGATCGCGCTACCCTGCTACCGCTGGCTGGAGAAGCGTTGGCCGATCATGCCGCTGGTCGGCGGCTTCTTCGTGCTGGTGTTCGGTGGCCTCACGATCTGGCTGCAGGACGACACTTTCATCAAGCTGAAGCCCACCATCGTGAACTGCCTGTTCGGCCTCATCCTGGGCGGCGGCCTGTTGCTGTTCCGCCGGCCGCTGCTGAAGCCGCTGTTCGGCACGGCATTCCGCCTCACCGACGAGGGCTGGCGCAAGCTCACGCTGCGCTGGACACTGTTCTTCTTCGTGCTGGCGGCGGTCAACGAAGTGATGTGGCGCGGCTTCACGACCGACACCTGGATCGCCAGCAAGATGTTCCTGAGCTTCCCGTTGACGCTCGTCTTCGCCTTCCTGCAGGTGCCGCTGCTCAAGCGCTACTGGGACGGGCCGAACAACCCGTTCGCCAAGGAAGGCTGACCGTTGGCGCAGTTGGGGTGCCAGCGGTTCCGTTTTCTTGCGCGGCGCCGCTGCCACGGCAGAGGCCGTTCCTGTTCGCGCCCCACCGTCAGAAGATACTCGCCGTGCTCCTATTCGGCTGCCAGGGCCATCCGTGTCAGGAGCCCGAGCGGGCTCTTCGCCGTCTGCAGGTTCTCGGCATAGGCGTCGAGCCAGTCGAGCTTGGCCGAGGCGATGAACGCGCCGCCGCGCGCGCCGCGACAGATGTCAGGGTTGTCGACCGTGGCCGGCACCTTCTTCTCGTTCATCAGCTCCTGCGCCGCGGTCAGCAGCCGCTTGCGCGTGATGGCGATCATGCGATCGGAGGGCGCCAGATGCTCGAGGCTGCGATCGACGATCTCGCCCATGCATTCCACCGCCGCCTGGTCCTGGCGGCCGATGCCCTGGATGCCGGTGTAGTTGACGTTCTTCTGCATGTCGCGGTCGATGAAGTAGTCGTTCTCGCGACGTGCCACGAGGCGATGACGGCCGTACCAGTCGTTGGTGTTGGGCAGGAACTTCATGTCAGGCGCCAAGCCCGGGATCCAGTCGCCGTTCGCCAGCGTCTCCAGCGGCCGGGTCTTCTGCTTCCAGGCGACGTTGTAGGTCATGGTGTGCGTATCATCCATCGGCACATTCAGCGTGCACGCGATCTGGTCCTCGAACGAGCCGTTGGGCGTGAAGGTGATGAACGGGAACAGGAAGTGAGCGAAGCGATAGTAGTAGGTGCCCGGATCAGCCGGGCGATAGGCCGCGTACATCGTGCCCCATTCCGTCTCTGTCGCCTTGTAGTCGGGCGCGCGATCACCGACGCCCCAGCGATGGATGGTGTTGGGATCGACGTCCTCCACCTTGAGACCGCCGATATGCAGGAAGCCGAAATGCGAGGTGTCGATGTCGCCTTCCAGCGACTGGAACCAGTTGCACTCGCGCTGGTGGACACGCGTGAAGCGCTCCGCCTCGGGCAGCATCAGGATCTCGATATTCGGCAGCGGCGGCGCTTCCTGGCGCGGACCCATATAGGTCCAGACGAAGCCGGCGCGCTCGACGACCTTGTAGGCCTTGGCCTTGATGCGTTGCTTGAAGTCCTGCGCCGGCGGCACATTCGGCATGTCGAGGCAGTTGCCTTCCACGTCGAATTTCCAGCCGTGATAGACGCAGCGCAGGCCGCCCTCTTCGTTGCGCCCGAAGAACAGCGAGGCGCAGCGGTGGGGACAGCGATGCTCCATGACGCCGATCCGACCGTCGGTGTCGCGGAACGCGATCAGCTGCTCGCCCAGCAGCAGGAGCCGCATCGGCTCGCCGTCCGGCTTCAATTCTTCCGAGAGACAGGCGGGAATCCAGAATTGGCGCATCAGGTCGCCCATCGGCGTACCGGGTCCAACACGCGTCAGCAGGTCATTACTGGCTGCAGTAAGCATGGTTTCCTCCGATTTTGTCCGTTCAGCGGACGTTTGTACGATGACACCAAAGACGAGCAAATCGGACAATCGAAGACGCGAACTCTTCAGCTCAGCTCAGACCCCCACCGGCTTCCGCGGCGGCCACATGCGGGCGAGATCGCCGGTCGGGTTGGAATAGGTCGCGAAATCGGTCTTGTCGCGCGACTCGTGGAAGTGGGCGAGCGCCCAGACCACCGTCGGGAAGGCGAGCTGCTCCCAGGGAATGTCGGCCCAGTCGACCAGCGCCACCGCCTCGCTTTCCACGCCGGCTGCAATGTCGGCGTTGACGAGCCGGGCGCGATACATGATCTGCACTTGGCCGATGCGCGCCACGCTGTACATGGCAAGCAGTCGGTCGATTTCGATCGTGGCGCAGGCCTCTTCCTGGGCCTCACGCTGGGCGGCCTGCTCGGTGGTCTCACCGAGTTCCATGTAACCCGCCGGCAATGTCCAGAAGCCCTTGCGCGGTTCGATGGCCCGCTTGGCCAGGAGAATCTTCTCATCCCCCTTGCTATCCCTCCACGTGCAGACCGCACCGGCCACCACCTTGGGGTTCTGATAATGGATGAACTCGCAGCGTCCGCAGACCAGGCGCTCGCGGTTGTCGCCGTCGGGGATGCGCTTTTCGAAATGCTCCGGTGGATCCCAGGGCAGGCGGGGACGGTCTGGTGGCGTGGTCGGGGCGCTCATGCCCCGATTCTTAGGCCGCCCGGATCAGGGCCGCAACGCCGGGCAGGGTCTTGCCTTCCATCCATTCGAGGAAGGCGCCACCGGCCGTCGAAATGTAGGAGAACTTCTCCTCCACGCCCGCCGCGGCCAGCGCCGCAACCGTGTCGCCGCCACCGGCCACCGACAACAGCTTTCCGGCCGTCGTGAGCTCGGCCACCGTCCGCGCCAGTGCCACCGTGCCCGTGTCGAATGGCGGAATCTCGAAGGCGCCGAGCGGCCCGTTCCAGACCAGCGTGGCGCAGCCGCCCACTTCCTTCTGGTAGAGCGCGATCGATTTCGGTCCGACGTCGAGGATCATCTGGTCGTCGGGGCAGGCATCGGCGTTGACGACCTCGTTGGCGGCACCGGCCTTGAACTCGCCGGCCACCACGACGTCGATCGGCAGCAGCACAGTGCATTTGGCGGCCTTGGCCTTCGCGAGAATGTCGAGGGCGGTCGGCGCGAGATCCTTCTCGCACAGCGACTTGCCGACCTGGATCCCCTGCGCATGCAGGAAAGTGTTGGCCATGCCGCCGCCGATGATCAGCTTGTCGACCTTGCTGACGAGATTGCCCAACAGGTCGAGCTTGGTCGAGACCTTGGCGCCGCCCACGACGGCGCAGACCGGCCGCTTCGGATTGCCCAGCGCCTTGTCGAGCGCCTCCAGCTCGGCCTGCATCAATCGGCCCGCCGCTGCCGGCAGGCGGTTGGCTATGCCCTCGGTCGAGGCATGGGCGCGATGCGCGGTCGAGAAGGCGTCGTTCACGTAGAGGTCACCCAGCACCGAAAGCTTGTCGATGAAGGCCGCGTCGTTCTTCTCCTCTTCCTTGTGGAAGCGGAGGTTCTCCAGCAGCAGCACCTCGCCTGGCTTAAGCGCGCGCACCGCATCCTCGGCCATCGGGCCGATGCAGTCCTCCGCGAACCCGACGGGCTTGCCGAGCGCCTGCGACAGCGGCTCGACCAGCGGCCTGAGCGACATTTCCGGCACGCGCTTGCCGTCGGGCCGACCGAAGTGGCTCAGCACCACGACACGTGCGCCCTTGGCGGCGAGCTCGGCAATCGTCGGGGCGGCACGCTCGATGCGCATGGCATCGGTGACTTTGCCATTCTTCATCGGCACGTTGAGATCGACGCGGACAAGCACGCGCTTGCCGGCAACGTCCAGCGTGTCGATCGTCTTGAAGGTGACCTGAGGCATGTACTCTCTCTGATACTTGACGATCTGGTCCCTAGCGTTTCCGGATCACGAAGACCAGTACCTCGCCGTCGCGCGTACTCGAGACGAGTTCGTGGCCCGTCTGGCGGCAGTAAGCGGGGAAGTCCTGCTCGGCAGCGGGATCGGTCGCGCGTACCGTGAGCAGGCCGCCCACCGGCAGCTCGCGCAGCTTGCGATTGGCCCGCAGCACCGGCAGTGGACAGAGAAGTCCCGTCGCGTCGTATTCGAGCGTATCAGTCACGGGGACGGTAATACTTCATGGCCTCGTTCACCCAGCTTCGTATGTTGTTGATTCGCGTCGTGTCGGCGGGATGGGTGCTCAACCACTCCGCTTGGCCCTTGCGGCCGGCGTTGGCGATGCGCATGCGCTCCCACAGGCCGATCGCCTCGTGCGGGTCGTAGCCGGCCATCGCCATCAGCACCAGCCCGATGCGATCGGCCTCGGATTCCTGCGCCCGCGACATCGGCAGGATGAAGCCCACCGTGGCGCCGGCGCCCACCGCGGCCATCATCGCCGGCAAATAGGTGCGGTTGCGGCCGCTCACCGTCGTTGCGAGTGCCGCCGCCGCCGCCGCCGTGCCGACTGAAGCCACCATCTGGTCGCTCATGCGTTCGGCGCCGTGGCGGGCCAGTGCATGCGCCACCTCGTGACCGATCACCACGGCCAGGCCCGCTTCGTTCCGCGTGATCGGCAGCAGGCCGGTGTAGACCACGACCTTGCCGCCGGGCAGGCAGAAGGCATTGGGCTCGTTCTTGTCGATGGTCTTGAATTCCCACCGGTAGTGGGGCGCGCGCCACATCTCCGCCGGCGGCCGTTCGGCGGCTGCCGCGATACGCTTGCCGACCTTCTCGACCAGGGCGTTGGCTTGGGCATCGTGCGACAGCGGCTCCTTCGCCAGCACCTGCTGATAGGCTTGCAGGCCCATCTGGCGCTCCTCGTTTTCGCTGACCAACATGATCTGCGAGCGGCCGGTAACCGGCGCCGTCTCGCAGGCGGCCAGCGGCACGGATGCTCCACACAAGACCAAAAGCAATCGCAAGGCTGGGCGCATGCGGTGACTCTAAGCGCGGCGCAGGATCAGGTCGAGAGGAAGCCCGGACCGCCGCGGCGCTTGAGCTCGTGGCCAGCATCACGGCCCATTGCCTTGGCGTCACTTGTCGCGCCGCGGCGTTCGGTGGCGATCGCCTCGGAACCATCGGGCTTCACGATCAGGCCACGCAGGTGAAGGGCGCCTTCGGCTGTGAGAATTGCGTGACCAGCGATTGGCGTGCGGCAGGAGCCGTCGAGGACGGCGAGCATCGCATGCTCGGCGGCCACACAGGTTGCAGTCGCGACGTGGTTGATGGCGGCAAGCCATGCCTTGATCTTCGCATCGTCCTCGCGGCACTCGATGCAGACCGCACCCTGGCCGACGGCCGGCAGCATCTCGTCTTCCGGCACCGGCGTGCCGACATGTGCCATGCCGAGCCGCTTGAGGCCGGCCAACGCCAGCAGCGTGGCTTCGACCTCACCAGCCACGCGCTTGGCGAGGCGAGTCTCGACATTGCCGCGCAGGTTCACGATCTGCAGGTCGGGCCGGCGATGCAGGAGCTGCGCACGCCGCCGCAAGGCCGAGGTGCCGACAACCGCTCCCTGCCTCAGGTCGGCGATGCGCTGCACGTCGCCTGCGATCAGCACGTCGCGGGCATCTTCGCGTGGCAGGAAGGCTTGGATCGCGAGCCCCGGCGGCTGGGCTGTCGGCATGTCCTTCATGCTGTGGACCGCGGCGTCGATGCGCTGCGCCAGCAGCGCTTCCTCGATTTCCTTGACGAACAGGCCCTTGCCTCCGGCTTCCGAAAGCGGCCGGTCCTGGATGACGTCGCCTGTGGTTTTTATGGCCACGATCTCGATGGCGCCTGGCGCGGCGAGGGCCGGCACTGCGGTCGCCAGTGCGTTGCGCACCAGGCCCGTCTGGGTGAGGGCGAGCTTGCTGCCGCGTGTGCCCAGTCGCAGGAGGGGAAGGGTCATGGCGTTGCTCTAGCGTACGCAGGTTAATCACGCCAGAAGACACACATGCGCGTGCTGGGCTAGAAGACACGCATGCGGGTCCTGGGCGTCGAAACAAGCTGCGACGAGACGGCGGTCGCCATCGTCGAGGCGCCGGCCGAAGGTGGGCCCGGTGGCACCATCCTGGCCAACGTCGTCTACAGCCAGCTCACCGAGCATCGCCGTTTTGGCGGGGTGGTTCCGGAAATCGCCGCCCGTGCCCATCTCGAGCGGATCGACGGGCTGGTGATGGACGCGCTGGCCGAGGCGCGACTGGGCCTTGCCGATCTCGACGGCATCGCTGCCACCGGCGGCCCCGGCCTGATCGGCGGCGTGCTGGTCGGCGTCATGACAGCCAAGGCGCTGGCCTTCGCCCATGACAAACCGTTCCTCGCCATCAACCATCTCGAAGGCCATGCGCTCTCCGTCCGGCTCACCGAGGACGTGGACTTTCCCTATCTGCTGCTGCTCGTCTCCGGTGGCCATTGCCAGCTCCTCACCGTGCGCGGTCCCGGAGATTTCACCCGACTCGGGACGACGATCGACGATGCCGTCGGCGAATGCTTCGACAAGACCGCCAAGCTGTTGGGCCTTGGGTTCCCGGGTGGGCCTGCCGTCGAGGCGGCGGCCAAGGGCGGCGACCCACAACGCTTCGCCTTGCCGCGCCCGATGTGGCGCAAGCCCGGCTGCGACTTCTCCTTCTCCGGTCTGAAGACCGCGGTGCGTCAGACGGTCGAGAAGCTGCCGGCCCAGGATGCGCAAGCTGTCGCCGATCTTTGCGCCTCCTTCCAGCGCACCGTGGGCGACGTGCTCGCCGACCGTTGCGCCAATGCGCTCTCCCTCGCGCCGTCGCCTACGCTGGTCGTCGCGGGTGGGGTCGCGGCAAACATCTATCTGCGCGGCCGCCTGGAGACGCTTGCCGCCGCGCACGGTGCGCGGCTTGTGGCGCCGCCGATCAAGCTCTGTACCGACAACGGCGCCATGATCGCCTGGGCCGGCATCGAACGTCTGCGGCTCGGCAAGACGGACGGCCTCGACTTCCGGCCACGCCCGCGCTGGCCGCTCGATCCTTCCACCGCGGTTCGGGTGTAGCATGACCGACATGAGCAAAGGCTTCGACATCGTTCCGTTGTTTGCCACGCCGATCGTCCTGTCGGACCTGCCCGACGGGCCGACGCTCTGTGCCGAACTGCACAAGGTGATCGAGCAGCGCGAGAAGACGAATCCCGGCACGCAGGCGTCGAACCTCGGTGGTTGGCAGTCGACCTGGGACATGGATCGCTGGGGCGGTGCGCCAGCGATCAAGCTCCTGGCGCTCGCCCGCAACCTCGCCAACCACGTGACGACGGATCGCGAGGGCAAGCCTGTTTCCATCACATGGCGCGCCAATATGTGGGCGAACGTGAACCGGACCGGTCACGGCAACGAGTTCCACTGCCACCCCGGCAGCTACTGGTCGGCGGTGTTTTACGTCGACGATGCCGGCATCGACGCCGATGCGTCGCTAGGCGGCGAGCTCGAATTCATGGATCCGCGCGGGCCGGGCCCGGCGATGTATGCTCCTCACTTGGGTTTTGCGATGCCGGGAGGCCTGTCGGCCGGGGCCGCCGAGGTCGTGCGTCCCAAGGCCGGTCGCCTGGTCATGTTCCCTTCCTGGATCCTTCACCAAGTCAGGCCCTACCACGGCAATGTCGAGCGTATTTCCATCGCGATGAATCTCAGCCTGTGACGGCGGTTCACCATATCGGTGTGGTCGGCGGCGGCGCCTGGGGGACGGCGCTCGCTTGTCTCGCCCGGCGCGCTGGCCGCAAGGTAACGGTATGGTCGCGCGATCCGGCGATCTCGACGGCGATTGCCCAACAGCATGCCAACCCGGTCTATCTATCAGGCATGACGCTCGATGCCGGCATCGAGGCGGCGGCCGATCTCGCAAGTCTCGGCGCCTGCGATACCGTGCTGCTGGCCTGTCCGGCCCAGGCGGTCCGCGTCGTGGTCGCGAGCCTTCCGGGGAGCAGCCCGGTCGTGATCTGCGCCAAGGGCATCGAGGCCGTGAGCGGTCTGCTGATGCCGGAGGTGCTCGGTGAAGTTCTGCCGGGCCGGCCTCTCGCCATGCTGTCGGGTCCGAGCTTCGCTGAGGAAGTGGTGCAGGGCCTGCCGACGGCTGTCAGCATCGCCACGGCCGATGCCGGACTCGGCCGCGACCTGGCGGCGGCTCTGGCCGCCGGCGCCTTCCGGCCCTACTGGACAGACGACGTCACCGGGGTGTCGCTGGGTGGCGCGGTCAAGAACGTGCTCGCCATCGCGGCCGGCATCGTCGAGGGCCGCGGCCTCGGCCACAACGCCGCCGCCGCCCTAATCACACGCGGCTTCGCCGAGATGGCCCGTCTCGGCCTCGCCATGGGCGCCCGCCTCGAGACCATGACCGGCCTGAGCGGGCTGGGCGATCTCGTGCTCACCTGCAACGGTCCGCTGTCGCGTAACCGCTCATTGGGACTGGCGCTGGGCAAGGGCGCGACGCTCGCCCGGCACATGGCGGGAAGACGCCAAGTCGTCGAAGGTGAAGCCACCGCACCTGCCGTGCTGGCCCGCGCGGCACGGCTTGGTATCGAAATGCCGATCTGCGCTGCTGTCGATGCTATCCTGCACCGCGGCGCGGATCTCGACGAGGCGATCCGCGCACTGCTGGCGCGGCCGTTGCGCCGTGAAGGCGAATAGGTGGGGAGAGTGAAATGGCTCATTGGCTCATAAAATCCGAGCCGTCGGCATATTCGTGGTCGCAGTTCGTCAAGGACAAGAAGACGTCCTGGACCGGCGTCCGTAATGCGCAGGCGGCCATCAATCTCAAGGCGATGAAGCCGGGCGACCGCTGCTTCTTCTACCATTCCAACGAAGGCAAGGAGATCGTGGGCATCGCCGAGATCGCAAAGGCGGCCTATCCCGATCCCACCGACAAGGACGGCAAGGCCGTGACGGTCGACGTGAAGGCCGTGGAGCCGGTAAAGAAGCCGGTAACGCTCGCCGCCATCAAGGCCGATCCGCGGCTCAAGGACTTCGGCCTGGTACGCCAATCGCGGTTGTCTGTCGTGCCTGTCAACGATGCGCAATGGGCGCTCATCCTCAAGATGTCCACCGAATAGGACGGCGCCGTTGCGCGGCGGCGTTCTGCCATGTCAGATTGTCAACAATCGACGATCGGCCATCTTGGAGGCAAATTGGCTTTCTCCGACCTGTCCTCGGCCGACGCGACGGCCGTTCTGGAGCCCGTGCCTAGGAATACCTTACGTGCCCAGGTCGCCGACCGGCTGCGCGCGGCGATCCTGCGCGGCGATATCGCGCCGGGCGCGCCACTGGTCGAGACCGCGCTGTCGGAGCGCTTCGATGTCAGCCGCGGGCCGTTGCGTGAGGCCTTGAGGCAGTTGATCGAGGAAGGGCTGGTCGTGACGGTGCCCTACACCGGCACGCATGTGGCGCCACTATCGGTCGAGGACGTCCATGAAATCTATTCGCTGCGCACCGCGCTCGAGTCCTTCGCCTTCGAGCAGGTGTGGCCGTATCGTGACGATCGTTTCCGCACGGAGCTCAACCGGCGCAACGCGGCGCTGATTGCAGCCGTCGACGCCGGCGACGACCACGCCAGCATCCAGACCGAGCTGGAGGTGCATGGGTTGGTCTACGAGGCGAGCGGCCATCGCCTGTTGCGGCGCGCCTGGTACGGCTTGCGCGGTCGCCTGCAGCTTTACTGGGCGGCGCATCATCTTGCGCATGGCCGCCACGGACCGCGTCGGGACAGCCATGACAGCTACATCGCCGCGGCACTGGGAGACGATCTTGCGGCCATGCGCCTGGAAATCGCCAATCACATGCGCCGCGGCGCTGAAACGACGGAACGGTTTCTGCGCAAGCCGAATCCATCTGAGAAGTCCAAACGGGGAGACAAGACATGACCATCACGCGACGTTCAGCGCTGGCCGGCATTGCCGCGGCCACCTCTCTGCTCTCGCTGCCTTTCGCCGCGCGCGCCGAGGGCACGCTCGAGTCCGCAAAGAAGCGCGGCACCTTCCGCGTCGGCGTGACGCAGGCGCCGCCCTGGTTCTCGAAGGATCCCAAGACCGGAGAGTGGTCGTCCGGCCTCGGCATCTTCATGGGCAAGGCGATGGCCCAGGCTCTGGGCGTCAAGATGGAAACTGTCGAAGTGAGCTGGGGCAACTCGATCGCCGCCCTCCAGGGCGACAAGATCGACATCATGTTCACGATCGACGCCACGCCGGAGCGCAAGCAGGCGGTCGATTTCCCGACCTCGCCGCTCCTCTATTATTCGCTTGCCGTGCTGGCGCGGGACGACCTGGCGGCGAGCACCTGGGAAGGCCTCAACAAGCCGGGCGTCCGCATCGCCGTACCGCAGGCCTCGTCGATGGATCGGTTCGTCAGCGAGCATGCGCCCAAGGCCGACATCCAGCGTTTCCCCGACAATGCCGCAGCGATCGCCGCCTTCCAGTCCGGCCGAGTCGATGCCGTGTGCCTGTTCCATCCGCCACTGCTCGCGGCGCGCCAGAAGCTCGGTAAGGGCAAGATCGTGGTGCCGACGCCGGCCCAGTCGCAGGCCTCGAGTGCGGCCGTGCGCAAGGGCGACACCGAATTCGTCGCCTGGGTCGACAAGCAGTTGGCGTCCTACTACCAGAGCGGCCAGACGCAGAAATGGTATGAACAGGCGCTCAGCGACTTCGGTCTCGATCCCAAGCTCGCGCCCCCGATCATGAAGGAAATGATCAAGTAGGCGGCCGCGCTTGTTGGCATACCAGTGGGACTTCACGCCGGTTCTCGCCAACGCGCCGCTGTTGGTGCAGGGCCTGCTGAACACCTTGAAAGTCACCGGCACGTCGCTGGTCTTTGGCCTGGCACTCGGTCTCGCGCTGGCGCTGCTGCGCCTATCGCCGCGCCGGGCGTTTGCCTGGCCGGCGGGCCTCGTCATCGAGGTCTTCCGGACCACGCCGCCGCTGGTCCAGCTCTTCTGGTTCTTCTTCGCCCTGCCGCTGCTCGTCGGCATCGAAATGACGGCGTTCATGGCCGCCGTCGTCACCTTCTCGATCCAGTCGGCGGCCTTCTTCGCCGAGGTGTTCCGTGGCGGCATCGTGTCGATCGAGCGCGGCCAGTGGGACGGCGCGCGGGCCATCGGGATGAACCATGCCCAGGCGCTTCGCCGCATCATCCTGCCACAGGCGGTCAAGCGCATGATCCCGGCCTTCATGGAGCGGGCCATCGAACTCATGAAGACCACCACGCTGGTCGCTACCATCTCCTACGCCGACCTGCTGTTTGCCGCCAACGAGATCGCGCAGAAGACATTTAGGCCGCTCGAGACCTTCACGGTGGCGGCCTTGATCTATTTCGTCGTGATCTTCGCCTTCAGCCTGATTGCCCAGCTACTCGAACGCAGGCTCGCCGTCAGCGGCGAATCGACGGTGCATTGATGCGGTGGGACTTCGCCTCGGTCTTTGCCAATACCGATGCGCTGCTGGCTGGCGCCGCCGGTACGCTTCGAATTTTCGCGATCTGCCTGGTCCTGGGTCTCGGCCTCGGCCTGGTAGTCGGGCTCGGCCGCTACGCCCGTACCAAGTGGCTGTACCTGCCGGCGACCGCCTTCGTGGAATTCTTCCGCAACACGCCGGTGCTGGTGCAGATCTTGTGGTTCTACTTTGCCCTGCCGATCTTGATGCCTTTCGAGATCAGCCCGCTGACGGCGGCCTCGCTCGGAATCTCGCTCAATTCGGCGGCGTTCTCAGCGGAGATCTATCGGGCTGGCACCCAGTCGATCGACAGGGGCCAGTGGGATGGTGCTCGCGCGCTGGGCATGCGCTGGGGCCAGGCGATGCGCCGCATCGTCCTGCCGCAAGCCATCAAGCGGATGCTGCCTGCCTTAACTAACCGGGCCATCGAGATCTTCAAGATGACGACGCTGGCGTCGGCCGTGGCCTATGTCGAGCTTCTGCAGCAGGGCAAGCTGATCGCCTCGCTCAACTACAATCCCATCGAGGCCTATACTGCCGTTGCCGTGATCTTCCTTGTCTTCCTCTGGCCGCTGGTGCAGTTCACCTACGTGCTGGAGCGCCGCCTGAAGAGGGACGAGTGAGCCTGCTTCGCGTCACCGGCCTCACCAAACGTTTCGGCGCCAACGAGGTGCTGCGTGGCATCGATCTAGAGGTCCGAAAGGGCGAGCGCATCGCCATTCTGGGTGCCTCGGGCTCGGGAAAGAGCTCCCTGCTGCGTTGCCTCAATTTCATGGAGCTGCCCACCGACGGTGTCATCGAACTCGATGGCCGAGCGCTGGGTCGCGAACGCCGGCCCGGCAAGAGGGTCTATCGTGAAAGCGAACTCACCCAGGTGCGTCAGCGCATCGGCATGGTATTCCAGCAGTTCAACCTCTTTCCCCACATGACGGCGGTTGGCAACGTCATGGAAGGGCTCCGCACCGTGCGCCGCATGCGCAAGGAGGCGGCGCGTGTGCGG
>JAUXST010000760.1 GCA_030679805.1 Reyranella sp.
ATGCGGCAGGAGCCCATGAGATGGAAGGTCGTCGTGCCGCGCTGCTTGGCGGCCGTCAGCAAGTCGTCGTCGGACTGTTTCTCGGCGCCGGGGAATTCCGCGCGATCGTAGTATATGCAGAGCGCTTGCGATCCCAGCAGGCGGCGGGCGCGCGTCATTCCCGCCAGCAGGACGCGGAGGTCGCTTTCGGCGGCCAGGTAATTCGGATGGATGACCGGGGCCTCGAACGGATCGGCCGAGCGTGCACGGACATAGCCGGCGCTGTCGGGCCGCTGCTGCCACGACGCGATCGTCATGCCGGGGAAATCGTCCAGGGTCGACTGCACGCCTTCCTTGTAGCTGGCCGGCGTGAAGGTGAGTTGCAGGTCGTAGTTGTCGACGCGCTCGTCGGACTTCCAGAACACGTAGATGAGGGTGGGATTGAGCGCCAGGATGCCCTTGCGCGACACGGCGTATTTCAGCACCTCGCCCACCAGCCGCAGCCCGTGCGAGCGTTCGTTGATGCTCATGGCGCCCTTCACGCGGGCGACGAAGCGCGGCGCATAATGGTCGCGCAGGTTTTCGCCGACGCCCGGCAAGGCGTGCTTCACCGTGATGCCGAGCGACTGCAGCAGCGGCGCCGGACCGATGCCGGAGACCTGCAGCAGCTGCGGGCTATTTACAGTGCCGCCGCACAGGATCACTTCCTTGTTGGCGCGCACTTCCAGCGGCGTGCTGTTGCGGCCGCCTTTGCGATAGCGCACGCCGACGGCTCGCTTGCCCTCGAGCACGATCTCCGTCGCCTGGGCATGCGTGCGTACGGTGAGGTTCGGCCGCTTCATCGCCGGATGCAGGAAGGCGCGGGCGGCACTCACGCGCCGGCCGTTCCGGATGACGCGCTGCACGTAGCTGACGCCCGCCTGCATCGTGCCGTTGTAGTCGCGGTTGCGCGGAATCCCCATCTGCACCGCGCCCTCGATGAAGGCCTCGCACAGGGGATCGCGCCAGTCGAGATCGGTGATGGGAAGGTCGCCTTCGAGACCGCGGAAGGTCGCGTCGACCGAGTCGGGGACGTCGGCGATGCGCTGCTCCGTGCGCCGGAAGTAGGGGAGCACGTCGGCATAGCCCCAGCCGTGATTGCCGCGCTGTGCCCAGCCGTCGAAGTCGAGTCGCTGGCCGCGGTTGTAGATATGGCCGTTGATCGAACTGGAGCCGCCCAGGGTTTTGCCGCGGGGTGCGGCGATGCGCCGGCCGCCGGTCCATTCGCTGGGCTCCGACGTGTAGAGCCAGTTCACCCTGGGATTGACCAGCGTGTACATGAAGCCGGCGGGAATATGGATGAAGGGATGCCAATCCGACGGGCCAGCTTCGAGGACGCAGACGGTGACATTCGGATCCTCGCTCAAGCGGCTGGCGAGCACGCTGCCGGCCGAGCCGGCGCCCACGATCACGTAGTCGAAATTGTCCATTCCTGCGTCTCTCCCGTTCCGACGACTCTACTGCGACTTCTTCGGCAGGAAGCAATGTTCCATGCCGGGGAACCGCCGCGCTCGAACGTCCGCGGCGTAGGCCTGTGCCGCCGCGGAGATCTGGTCGCCGAGGTCGGCGTAGCGCTTGACGAATCGCGGTGTGAAGTCACTGAACAGCCCGAATACATCCTCCGACACCAGGATCTGGCCGTCGCAGGCGGGCGAAGCGCCGATGCCGATCGTCGGCACCGACAGGTCTGCCGTGATGGCCGCAGCGACTGGCTCGAGCGTGCCTTCCAGAACGACGGCGAAGGCGCCGGCGGTCGCCACCGCCTCGGCATCGCGTCGCACCTGCTGCGCTTCCTCGTCGGATCGGCCGGTCGCCTTGAAGCCGCCGGCAACGTTCACGGCCTGCGGCATCAGGCCGACATGGCCGCAGACCGGGATGCCGCGCTGGGTCAGGAAGTGAACGGTCGCGGCCATCTCGGCGCCGCCCTCTAGCTTCACGCCGCTGGCGCCGGTTTCGGCCATGACGCGCGCCGCGGAGCGGAAGGCCTGTTCGACGCTCTCCTGGTAGCTGCCAAAAGGCAGGTCGACGATCACGCAGGCACGCTTGCTGCCGCGCATCACCGCTGCCCCGTGCGCGATCATCATGTCGAGCGTCACGGCCAAGGTACTATCGAAACCGTAGAGCACCATGCCGAGCGAATCGCCGACCAGCAGGAGGTCGACATGGGGATCCAGGCGCTGTGCCATCGGGGTGGTGTAGGCGGTCAGGCAGACGAGAGGTTCCGCGCCCTTGCGGCTGCGGATCTGGGGAGTGCTCGTGCGTTTGACGCGGGCGACGGTGCTCATTGTCCTGAACGGGGTGAGAGATGGCGCGCATCATGCTAGATCACGGTCTATCGCGAAGCCAGATAGAGTGAGTGAGATGAACGCGCCGGCCCCGCTCAAGCTGCTGCTTTCCGATCATGCACATCGCACCTGGGGTGCCCGTATCGCGGCCGCCGTTCCGTCAGGCGGCCTCGCCTTTGTGACCTCCGAGCAGGCCATCGCCGACGGCGGGCCCTGCGGCGCCGATATCGCCTTCATGACCCGCGAGGTGACGGGGAAGTCGAGCAAGGACAACCAGACGCCGGAGCTGCGCGATTTCGAGATCGCGCTGCGCCGGGCGCCGAAGTTGCGTTGGCTGCAAATCCATCCGGCCGGGGCGGAGCGGCCCATCTATCGCGAACTGCGCGATCGCGGCGTGAAGGTGACGACCGCGTCGGGGGCGACGGCGGTGACGGTGTCGCACAGCACGCTGGGGGCCGTGATCGCGCTCAACCGGCGCTTTCCCCTGCTGGCCGACGCCCAGCGGCGGCACGCCTGGGAACCCAGGATCGGCGAGCGGGCGCCGCGCGATCTGAAAGGCCAGTGCGCCGTGGTCGTGGGGCTGGGGCCGATCGGCCGCAACATCGCGGCCCTGCTGAAGATGCTGGGCATGAAGGTGATCGGCGCTCGCCGCAGCGCCCAGCCGGTCGAACCGTGCGACCGCACGGTAGCCTATGATCGCCTGGGCGAGGTACTGCCCGAGGCGGATTGGCTGATCCTGTGCTGCCCGGCCTCGCCGCTTACGCGCGGCATCGCCAATGCGGCGGCCTTTGCGGCGATGCCCGCGGGCGCCCATTTCGTCAATGTCGCGCGTGGCGAGATCGCGATCGAAGCCGATGTGA
>JAUXST010000767.1 GCA_030679805.1 Reyranella sp.
GGCTTGCCGAGATCGGGGCTGGCGGCCGAGGCTGTGATGGGCACGAGCACGAGGGCGGCGCTCCCCAGCATCAATGAGCGACGGGCAACGATCGGGTTCGACATCTTCGCCTCCTAGCGCTTGGCGGGTTGAAGGGACGACAACTCCGACAGGATCATGGACTCGGTGAGGACCTGCGGCAGGATCTTTGGCCGCTCGGCGCCGGGCGCCCAGAAGAGATAGAGCGGCACGCCGGCCCGGCCGACCTCCTTCAGGACCGCGGAGATCTCGGCGTCGCGGTTGGTCCAGTCGCCCTTGAGCTTGACGACGCCAGCCTGTTCGAAGGCGCGTCGCGTCGCGGGCGTCTCCAGGGCGACCCGCTCGTTCACCAGGCAGGTGATGCACCAGGCGGCGGTGAAGTCGACGAACACCGGCTTGCCGGTGGCGTGTGCCTCGGCCATGCGCGCGCGGGAGAAGCGCTCCCAGCCCTCGAAATTGACACCTGAGGTGGGTGAGCCCGACGCGGAGGCGGCGGTGGCCGGGCTGTCGTCGATCTTGAGGGCGGCGGCAAAGGCCAGCAGCACGGCCACTGCCGCCATGCCGCGGCGTGCCCAAGTGGCGGGCGAGGAGCCGGTGCCGATCCGCAACAGCCAGACCGCGAAGGCAATCAGGATCATGCCGCCCAAGGCGTAGACCACGCCGTCCGAGCCGGTCTGCTGGGTCAGCACCCAGATCATCCACACGGCCGAGGCATACATCGGGAAGGCGAGGAACTGGCGCAGCCGGTCCATCCACGGGCCGGGCCGCGGCATCAGGCGCTGCAGCGCCGGCGTCATCGATAGGGCGAGAAACGGCAGGGCGAGCCCGAAGCCCATCGCCAGCAGCACCGCCACCGTTGCGGGCGCTGGCTGGGTGAGGGCAAAGCCCAGGGCCGCGGCCATGAAGGGTGCGGTACAGGGCGTGGCGACAAGGACGGCCAGTACGCCGGTGAAGAACGAGCCCGCAGCCCCGCCCCGTGCGGCGAGCCCCTGGCCGACTCCGGCCAGTCGGCCGCCGATCTCGAACACGCCGGAGAGGTTGAGGCCGATGGTGAAGAAGAGATAGGCGATCAGCAGCGAGAAGACCGGCGACTGGAACTGGAAGCCCCAGCTCACCTCGCCGGCGCTGGCGCGGATCGCCACGACCGCCGCCGCCATCGCGCCGAACGAGACCAGGACTCCCGCCGTATAGGTGAGCCCGTCGCGCCGCATTTCGCTCCGTTCATGGCCGGCCAGTCGCGCGAAGGTCGCCGCCTTCATGGCCAGCACCGGAAACACGCAGGGCATCAGGTTCAGGATCAGCCCGCCCAGCAGCGCGAACAGCAGCGCCTGCACGAGCGAGAGCTGTTCGGCGCCGACGGCGCCCGCCAGCGACGCCGTGGAGGAGGGAACGAATACAGGGTCGAGCCTGGCCGAGATGTCGAAGGCCTGCCTCACCTGGCCGTCCGCCGTCTTTTCGGTGAGCACGAGCGTGCCCGCGAGCATGGCCGGCATCGCCGCCTTGGCGTCGCCCTTCTTCAACGGGATGCGGATGCCCTCGGCCGTGATGCTGGCGGTCTGCCTGGCCATCGACGCGACAGGACCCCATTCGGCAGGGAAGAAATAGACGTCGCGAATCGTGTCGGCCTTCAGGCCCCTGGCCTCGACGATCAGGGTGGGATCGCCCGATTTGGAGACGCCGTAGCGCGCCGGCCACGGACTCTCCATCGGCACGCGGTGTCGCGCTTGCTCGAACAATGCGCGTGTCTTGGGATCGCTCGGCGTGGCCGCGGCGGCGAGCGGCAGGCTGAGTTCGAGCTTGGCCTCTTCGGGGATGCACACGTCCTCGCAGACCAGCCAGTTGGCCGCGGCCGCGATCTTGAGCGGGACGGCGAGATCGGCTGGCGGCGTGATGCGCACCAGCAGCATGGCTTCGTCCTTGAAGCCGTAGTTGGTGATGCCGCCGATATCGAACAGGCTGGGCGTCGGCCAGACGATCGGATCGGCCTTGGCGCCCGCCGGCAGGGTCCAGACGATCTCGGTCGGCAGGCCCGATTCGCCCGGATTCTTCCAGTAGGTATGCCACTTCGGCCGGATGGTCTGGCGCAGCCCGACCCAGAAGGGCTCGCCCGCCTTCACCGCCGAAACATCGGACAGCAGTTCGGCGCGCACATTGTCGGTCTGCACGACCGACTGGGCGAACGCCGGCCCAGCGAGGACTACGAGCAGGAGAGCGAGGAAACGCAGCATGTAGGGTGATTAAGTGACCCCAGCGTGGGGCGCTTGCAAGGCAATCTCGATCAAGGCGGCGTGATATTTTGCCCAGTTCCTCGTGAGCGTCTAAGGTCTTGGTTCCACTGGAGAATTCATGCTGCGATTGGATGATCGGCGCCTGCTCGGCGCCCTGGACGAGTTGGCCAGGATCGGCGCCATCGAGGGCGGCGGCTGCGCGCGCCTCGCTCTCACGGACGAGGACAAGCTTGGCCGCAACCTGGTCGTGGGCTGGATGAAGGCGTTGGGCCTCGACGTCCGGATCGATGCCATCGGCAACGTGATCGGGCTGCGCGCCGGCCGCGAGAACCTGGCCCCGGTGATGACCGGCAGCCACATCGACACCGTGCGCACCGGCGGTCGCTACGACGGCAACTATGGCGTCCTGGCCGGCCTCGAAGTCGTCCGCGCGCTGAACGAGGCGAAGATCACGACGCGCCGGCCGATTGCCGTCGCTTTCTTCACCAACGAGGAGGGCGCGCGCTTCCAGCCCGACATGCTGGGGAGCCTGGTCTATGCCGGCGGCCTCGGCCTCAACGAGGCCTACGCGGCGGCCGACAAGGAGGGCATTTCGGTCGGCGATGAGCTGCGTCGTATTGGCTATCTCGGGCCGGTGTCTCCAGGGGCGCTGAAGCCCCATGCCTTCCTGGAACTGCACATCGAGCAGGGTCCGATCCTCGACGAGGAGAAGGTGCAGATCGGCGTCGTCGAGAGCGTGCAGGGAATCTCTTGGACCGAGTACACGGTGACGGGCGTCTCCAACCACGCCGGCACGACGCCGATGCGGCTGCGCCGCGACGCGGGCTTCCTCGCCGCCTCGGTGAATGTCTTCGCCCGTAAACTCGCGTGGGAGATGGGCGGCAACCAGGTGGCGACCATGGGCGCGCTGGCGCTGCGGCCCAACCTGATCAACGTCGTGCCCAACCGTGTCGTGTTCACGGTCGATCTGCGCAACACCGACGAGGCGAAGCTCAAGGAGGCCGAAGTCCGCGTCGCCGCCCACATCGCCGAGGTCGCGAAAGCCGAGCGGGTCGAGGTCGAAGCCGAGGTGCTGGCGCGCTTCGAGCCGGTGATCTTCGACGCGAAGTTGGTCGATCGCGTCGAGCGCCATGCCAAGGCGCTGGCGCTCAGCACGCGCCGCATGCCCTCGGGCGCCGGCCACGATGCCCAGATGATGCAGCGCCTCTGCCCGACGGCGATGATCTTCGTGCCGTCGGTTGCCGGCCTCAGCCACAACGTGAAGGAACACACCGAGGCCGTCGACCTCGCGGCCGGCGGCCAGGTGCTGCTCAATCTGATGGTCGAATTGGCTGAGGAATAGCCGAGCAGGGCGCCATTCGCGGCAGATCAACAAAATTGTCTGACAACTTTATCAGCGCTACCATCGGGTTTCATGACCGGCAAGCCGCAGACCAACAATCTCGTCGAACGCGTGATGGCGCGCCTCAGCGCCGACATCCGGGGCGGTCGCCTTGGCCCTGGCGCGCGCCTGCCGACGGAGCAGGAGCTGACGGCCAGCATGGGCGTGAGCCGCACCGTCGTGCGCGAGGCGGTGGCGGCGTTGCGCGCCGACGGCCTGGTCGTGACGCGTCGCGGTTCTGGTGCGTATGTCGCCGACCCTGCCGCCGGCCCGTTCCGCATTGCCGCCCCGCGTGCGGCGCCTCTCGGTGACATACTCGACGTGATGGAATTGCGCCTGGCAGTCGAGGTCGAAGCCGCCGCGCTGGCGGCTGAACGGGCAACCCGCAAGCAGATCGCGGCCATTCGCACGGCACTGCGCAGCATCGACCGGGCGCTGCGCGGCGGCGACGGCGCGGTGGCAGAGGATTTTGCCTTCCATTGCGCCATCGCCGAGGCCACGGGCAACCGGCAGTTCCCGCGCTTCCTCGCCTTTCTCGGCAACCATGTCATCCCGCGCCAGAGCGTGCGGCTTTCGGTGGATACGCCGGCCGAACGGCGCACCTACCTCGAACGTATCCAGCACGAACACGGCCGCATCGTTGCCGGCATCTCGGCCGAGGATCCGGCCGAGGCGCGCCGGGCGATGCACGAACACCTGACGCGTTCACTCGAACGCTACAGAAGTCTGGCAAGGAGAAACGCTGATGGCTGACGGCGACAACAAGAACCGCAAGATTGTGTTCACCGGCGCGTCCGGCGGAATCGGCACCATGACGCGTCCGCTGCTGGCCAAGCTCTATCCCGGCCTGGTGCTGAGCGATCGGGTGAAACCCAGGGACCTGCAGCCCGGCGAGACTTTCGTCGCCGCCGATCTCACCAAGCCGGATGAGGTGGCGGCGGCCGTGAAGGGCGCCCACAGCGTCATTCATCTTGGCGGCCATTCGGTCGAAGGCACGTGGGATCAGATCCTGCAGGCCAACATCATCGGCTGCTACAATCTGTTCGAGGCGGCCCGCCAGGCCGGGGTGAGGCGCGTGATCTTCGCCTCGTCCAACCACGCCATCGGCTTTTATCCGCGCAAGCGCCGCATCGGCACCAACCTCACGGTTCGGCCCGACAGCCGCTACGGCGTCAGCAAGGTGTTCGGCGAGGGCCTGGGTTCGCTCTATTCCGACAAGCACGGCATGGCTGTGACCTGCCTGCGCATCGGCAATGTCGGCCCCATGCCGCTCGACGTCCGGCGTCTCTCGATCTGGATCTCGCCCCGGGACCTCGTGCAGCTCTTCCGCATCGGGCTCGAGCATCCCGACATCCGCTACGAGATCTTCTACGGCGCGTCGGACAATGCGGCGGGCTGGTGGGACAATTCACGGGCGCAGCAGCTCGGCTACCGACCGGCCGACAAGGCCGAGGATCACCGCGCCCACGCCGAGGCGGAGCAAGCAAAGATCGGGCCCGATCCGGTCGGCGATCTCTTCCAGGGTGGTTCTTTTTGCTCGGCTGAGTTCTCCAATGACGTGAAGCGCGCCGGCCCCTAGGCTTTCTCCTGGTTTTTTGGAGAGAATGAGATGAGCCGATTCCTGACCGTCGGGGCCGCACAGATGGGCCCCATCCAGCGTAGCCACACGCGACGCGATGTCGTGGAGCGCATGATCGCTCATCTGCGCGAGGCCAGGCGCATGGGCTGCGAGCTGGTCGTGTTCCCCGAGCTCACGCTGACGACGTTCTTCCCGCGCTGGTGGATGACGGACCAGGCGGAAATCGATTCCTTCTTCGAGAAGGAAATGCCGTCGAACGAGACGGCGCCGCTGTTCAACGAGGCCAAGGCGCTCGGTCTCGGTTTCTCGTTCGGTTATGCCGAGCTTGCCAAAGAAGGTGGCCCAGGAGGCGACAAGCTGCGCCGCTTCAATACCTCGATCATCGTCGAGCGCGACGGCCGCATCGCGAGCAAATACCGCAAGATCCATCTGCCAGGCCATGTCGAGCACGAACCCGAACGGCCATTCCAGCATCTCGAGAAGCGCTACTTCGAGGTCGGCAATCTGGGTTTCCCGGTGGTGAAGACGCTGGGCGGCAACATGGGCATGTGCATCTGCAACGACCGCCGTTGGCCCGAGACCTACCGTGTCATGGGCCTGCAGAACGTCGAGATGGTGCTGTTGGGCTACAACACGCCGCTGCACAACGCGCCATCGCCCGACCATGACGAACACAGCTGGTTCCACAACCAGCTCTCGATGCAGGCCGGCGCCTACCAGAACGGCAGCTGGGTGATCGGCGTCGCCAAGGGCGGCACGGAAGAGGGTGTGCCGTCACTGGCCGACTCGATGATCGTGGCGCCGTCGGGCAAGGTCGTCGCACGCGCCGCCGGTGATGGCGACGAACTGATCGTGCATCGCTGCGATCTCGACGCGGGCAAGAGCTACAAGACGACCACGTTCAATTTCGCCGTCCATCGCCAACCCGATCAGTATCGCCTGATCGTCGAGCGCAAGGGCGCCGTCGATCCGGCCTGAAGTTACGACGATGTAACGTCTTGCGCATTTCTCGCGATGCGCCCATCTGACCTTGGCCCGGCGGGGACGACCCCGCCTTCCGCGGGCAAGTGTCGGGACGACCCGGCTTCTTGCGAAGGGTGCGTTCCATGGCATGGCTCATACTTCTGGTCGCCGGTCTCTGTGAGATCGGCTGGTCGACCGGACTAAAATACACCGAAGGGTTCACGCGTCTTACGCCGTCGA
The DNA here is from genome assembly GCA_030679805.1 of Reyranella sp. Lineage (GTDB taxonomy): Bacteria > Pseudomonadota > Alphaproteobacteria > Reyranellales > Reyranellaceae > Reyranella. The sequence continues at coordinate 6,410 of JAUXST010000767.1, forward strand.
TCCTGACGGTCGGGGCGATGATCGTGAGCATTGTCCTGCTGGGGATCGCCCTGAAGACCCTGCCGGTTGGCACGGGTTACGCGGTATGGACCGGCATCGGCGCCGTCGGTACGGCGATCCTGGGCATCTTCCTGTTCGGCGAGTCGACGGACTTCATGCGGCTGGCCTCGATCGGGCTGATCGTGGCCGGCATCGTCGGCCTCAAGCTCACCAGCGCGGTCTAGACGACCGCGCTCCTGGTGAACTTGCCGTGGCTCTGGTCCGGCGTGCCGCGGAACAGCGACATGTGGGTGTGAGTGGCGACGAACGGATCGCCCACCTTCTTGCGGCCGAGCACGACCGTGGTGCGTCCCGGGCGGTCGAAGCGCTCACCTTTGGGCTGAAAGCCGTCCGACTGCCACACGCCCATGCCGACCGCGGTCAACCGGTCGGCCGACACGATCGCCTCGACCTTGTCGAGCTCGTAGCGGAAGTTGCGGATGGTGCCCCAGACGTTGCGCCACTGCTTCTGCTCCGCGAGGTCGCGGCCGTGCATGAAGTCGGTGAAGGTGCCAAAGGCGATCATGTCGTTCGCAAAGATCGGCCGCGCGCCCTCGTAGTCGACGGCGCGACAATGCTTCGACAGCGTATCGAACCAGCTCCGCACGGCGGTGAGGTCGTCGGGGTGCACGGGGGTACGCAGGTTCATCGCGAGGCTCCTAGAGTCCGAAGCGCTGCCAATGCAGGCGCTCCTCGAGGGCGGCAAGAGTCGACGGGCCGATCTCACCCAGTCGACTGGAAAGACCGAAGCGAGCCAGCAAACCGCGCCGCGGCCCGATCACGGGCAGAAGCACCTTGGTGCCGTAGCGCGCCTGCAGGGTAGTGCGCAGTTCGCCCAACCCGTCCGCCAGCCCGAGTTCGAGGCCGCGCTTGCCGGTCCAGAACTCGCCATTGAACAGCGTCGCCTCGTCGGCCTTCAGGAGCCGGCCGCGGCGTTGGCGGACCCAGTCCTTGAAGCCGTCGTGGATCTCGGCCTGCAGGCGCTTCAGGCGCTCCACATCTTCGGGATTCTCGGGGCGAAACGGGTCGAGCATCGCCTTGCGCTCGCCCGAGGTGTGCACGCGGCGCTCGATGCCGAAGCGCACCAGCAGGTCCTGGAAGCCGAAACCCGCGCTGATGACGCCGATCGACCCCACGATCGAACTGGGATCGACGACGATCTCGTCGGCGGCGCAGGCGAGCCAATAGCCGCCAGAGGCCGCTACATCTTCGACGAAAGCGATCACGGGCAGGCTTTTTTCCTGGGCGTGCAGGCGGATGCGCTGGGCGATCAGCGCCGATTGGACCGGCGAGCCGCCGGGCGAATTGATGGCCAGGGCGACCGCCTTGGCGCCGCGCATGCCGAAGGCGCGCTTGAGGAGCGGTGCCACCGAATCGACGGACAAGGTGCGACCACCGAGCAGGCCGCCTGCCGAAGCGATGACGCCCGACAATCGGACGACGGGCACGACGGGGCTGCGGCTCAGGCGATTTTTGATCCATCCAAACATGGCCGGCACTGTCGCGGCGGTGGGCTCAGAAGGCAAGCGGCTGGGCGTGACGCAACACAGCTTCCGCCTCGTCGGTGTATCCGCCTTCCGGGCGATGCAGCTGCAACGGCTGCGACTCATGCCGCGCCAGCGCCCCGAAGCGTGCCCGGACGAGCACGCGTGCCGCCGGCGGCAGGCGCTTCACTGTCACGTCGCCCCAGCCGAGCCGCACGAGATGGCCGACGATCTCCTCCAGGCGGTCGCTGCGATGAATGACCGTCAAGGTGCCGGCGGACTTCAGCGCGCCTGTCGCCACGGAAAGCCAGCGGGCGAGGTCGGCGCTGGACTCCACCGTGGCCAGGGCCTTGCTTCGATCCGGCGGCGGGTCGGCGACCGCGGCCGCCAGATAGGGCGGATTCGTGACGACTTGGTCGAAAGCCGCAAGGCCGGGCGGCAACGGCCCGGCGAGATCATGGACGATCGTCCGCAGACGGTCCCCGGCGTCGTTGAGGGTGGCGTTGCGGGTGGCCAGGGCCGCCAGCTCGGATTGCAGTTCGATACCCAGGACAGTGCAACCCGGCACGCGCGCGGCAAGACAGAGGCCGACCGCGCCGACACCGGCGCCGAGGTCGAGGATTTGCTGGCCCGACGTCGTGTCCACTGCGGCGGCCAGCAGTACCGCGTCCACGGCGACGCGATAACCTCGCGCAGGCTGCAACAACCGGACGCGACCGCCCAGCAGGCCATTTTCGGTCGGAACCATTTCCATGCTAGGGATCATCTCACGACATCGTGTCGCATCATCAAGCTCCATCGGGCAACTATTCTTCCATCATGGCAACGGTCGTCTCCCTCGAAGGAAAGCGCAAGGCTCCCAGTCTCGAGCCGTTGCTGTCGCTGTGCGCCGACGACATGGTGCGCATCGACCGTGAAATTCTGGCGCGGATGCGCTCGCCGGTGGCGCTGATCCCCGAACTCGCCAATCATCTCGTGGGGGCGGGTGGCAAGAGGATGCGTCCACTGCTGACGGTCGCGTCCGCCCGGCTTTGTGGCTACGCAAGCGACGACGATCGCCACATCAAGCTCGCGACCTGCGTCGAGTTCATCCATTCTGCGACGCTGTTGCATGACGACGTGGTCGATGTCAGCGCGCTCCGGCGGGGCAAGCCCTCGGCCAATTCGGTCTGGGGCGACAAGGCCTCGGTACTGGTGGGGGATTTCCTCTTTACGCGCGCCTTCGAGCTGATGGTCGATGTCGGCTCGCTCGACATCCTGGGCGTGCTGTCGCGCGCCTCCTCGACGATCGCCGAGGGCGAAGTGCTGCAGCTCGTCAGCCAGCGCGACACCAGCACGCCCGAGGCGACCTACCTCGAAGTGATCAAGGCCAAGACCGCGAAGCTGTTCGCCGCGGCGTCCGAGGTCGGCGCCATGATTGCCGGCCGCAACGGGCCGGAGCGCGTTGCGCTCGAAAGCTTCGGCATGAACCTCGGCATCGCCTTCCAGCTGGTCGACGATGCGCTGGACTACGTCGGTCGCCAGGCCGACCTCGGCAAGACCGTGGGTGACGACTTCCGCGAGGGCAAGATCACGCTGCCGGTCATCCTGGCCTTCCTGCGCGGCGGTGCCGTCGACCGCGAATTCTGGAAGCGGACCATCGAGAAGCTCGACCAGCGCGAGGGCGACCTCGAACATGCACAGGCGCTCATGGAACGCCACCATTCGGTGGCCGACACGCTGGAACGCGCCCGCCACTACGGCGCCATGGCTCGCGACGCGCTCGGACTGTTCGCCGACACGCCGCTCAAGGCCGCGATGCTCGAGGCGGTCGACTTCGCCATCGACCGGGCCCACTGACTTCGCCGCGCACGATGGCCGGCCAGCACGTTCTCGCCATCGACCAGGGCACCACCAGCACCCGCGCCATCGTCTTCGACGCCACGGGGCGGCCGGTTGCTTCGGCGCAGAAGGAACTGCCGCAGATATTTCCCAAGCCCGGCTGGGTCGAGCACGATCCGGAGGAGATCTGGTCGGCGACAGTGGAAGTCTGCCGTGGCGCGCTCGCCCGGGCGAAACTCCAGCCCGCCGATCTCGCCGGCATCGGCATCACCAACCAGCGCGAGACGACCGTCGTGTGGGATCGCGCCACCGGCAAGCCGATCCACAATGCCATCGTCTGGCAGGACCGCCGGACCGCGGAGCGTTGTGCCGAACTGAAGAAGGCGGGTCACGAGAAGGCGGTCACGGACAGGACCGGGCTGCTGCTCGACCCTTATTTTTCGGGCACCAAGATCGAATGGATCCTGAAGCACGTCGCCGGCGCACGGGCCGCGGCCGAGAAGGGTGCGCTCGCCGCCGGCACCATCGAATGCTTCCTGCTGTGGCGCCTTACCGGCGGCAAGGTGCACGCGAGCGACGCCACCAACGCCAGCCGCACACTGCTGCTCGATATCCGCACAGGCGCCTGGGATCCCGACCTGATGAAGCTGCTGGGCGTTCCGGCATCGCTGCTGCCACGGGTCGTCGATTGCTCGGGCGAACTCGGCGTGACGACGGCCGATTTCCTCGGCGCGCCGGTTCCGGTCCTCGGCATGGCCGGCGACCAGCAGGCGGCCACTGTGGGCCAGGCCTGCACCAAGCCCGGCATGATCAAGGCGACCTACGGCACCGGCTGCTTCGCGCTGCTCAATACCGGCAGCATCGCCCTGCAATCGCGTCACCGCCTGCTCACCACCATCGCCTATCAGCTCGGCGGGCGGCGGACCTATGCGCTGGAGGGCAGCATCTTCATTGCGGGCGCCGCCGTGCAATGGTTGCGCGACGGCCTCGGCCTGATCGAAAAATCGGGTGAGATCGAAGCCCTGGCGGCCCGGGCGCGCGATGGCCATGGCGTCTACCTGGTGCCGGCGTTCGTGGGCCTGGGCGCGCCACACTGGGATCCCGATGCCCGTGGCGCTATCCTGGGCCTCACACGCGATTCCGGCCCGGCCGAGATTGCCGCCGCCACGCTCGATTCGGTCTGCTACCAGACCCGCGACCTCGTGGACGCGATGCGCGGTGACGGCGCCCAGATCGACGAGCTCAGGGTCGATGGCGGCATGGTCGGCAACGACCTCTTGATGCAGCGGCTGGCCGACACCGTCGGCACGCCCGTCGAACGCCCCAAGGTGACGGAAACAACCGCCCTGGGGGCGGCCTTTTTGGCCGGACTGCACGCCGGGCTTTGGCCGTCGCTCGAGGCGCTGTCGGCGACCTGGGCACTCGACCGGGCTTTCCAGCCGGCCGAGGGTGCGGCCTCGCGCGACCGACGCTATGCCGGCTGGCAGGACGCGGTGCGAAGGGTGCGCAGTTCCTGATTGCCGCCCAATTCACGATTGCTGGTAAGGAGCGCGGCCTTTAGGTTGCGCGCGCCATGCGGACCCGTTCGAACCCCGTCTATTGCGGCATCGACACCATCGATCTCGCCCAAGCCACCAGGCTCATCCAGAGCATCGCCGGGGGGCCGAAGCCGGCCGTCGGCGGCATCAAGCTCGGGCTGGAATTCTTCCTGGCGCACGGCGCGCCGGGCGTACGCTACGCCTTTCCGACGCCGGTCCGCGCCACCGGCGTGGGTTTCTTCCTGGATCTCAAGCTGCACGACATTCCCAACACCGTGGCCGGCGGCATCCGCGCGGTGGTCGAGCTCGCACCCACCTTCATCACGATCCATGCGAGCGGCGGCCGGGAGATGATGAAGGCGGCGGTGGACGAGGCCGCGGCCCAGGCTGCCAAATTCAACGTTCCGCGGCCCAAACTGCTGGGCGTCACCGTTCT
>JAUXST010000772.1 GCA_030679805.1 Reyranella sp.
ACGATGGCGCGCGAGTGCAGATGCAATTGCTGGCCGGGCTCGGGCCGGCCGTAGAAGCGGTCGCCGATCACGGGGCAGCCGGCGTCGGCGCAATGGACGCGGATCTGGTGGGTGCGGCCGGTTTCGGGCTTCAGTTCCAGCCACGTCATCCCGGGTGCGCGGCCCAAGGTGCGATAGCGCGTCACGGCTGTTTGACCTTTGTCCGAGACTTTTACCGTCCAGCCGCTCTTGCTGTTGAGCTTCAGCAGCGGCTTGTCGAACACGCCTTCCTCGGCAGGCGGTGCGCCCTGCACGACAGCCCAATAAGTTTTCTCGGTGGTGTGGCCGGAGAAAAGCCGGCCGAGCTTGGCCAGCGCCTTGGGATGCCGACCCAGCACCAGCACGCCCGAGGTGTCGGCATCGAGCCGATGGGCGAGCGCCGGCGGCCGTGGCAGGCCGAAGCGCAGGGCGTCGAAACACTCTTCCAGATTGGGCGCGCGGCTCGGGCCGGCGTGGACTGCAAGGCCGGCCGGTTTGTCGATCACCAGGATCAACCCGTCGCGATGGAGCACGCGGGCCTGGATTTCCTCAGGCGTCAGCGGCGGCGGCCGCTTCACAGTGGAGGCCAGTGCGACAGCCAGTCCTCGGAGGCTTCGTAGAGGGCGGCGGCGCGCAGCACCGAGGCATCGTCGCGGAAGCGGCCCACGATCTGCAGGCCGATCGGCAGGCCTTCGGAATCGTAGCCGCTGCACAGCGTCAGTGCCGGATGGCCGGTGATGTTGAAGGGCATGGTGTAGGGGAACCAGTTGCTCCGAAGCTCGCCCACCTCGACGCCGTCGATGTCGATCGGGTCGAACAGATCCTGGTCGATCGGCAGCGCGGTGCGCGACAGTGTCGGCGTCACCAGATAGTCGGCGCTCTCGAACCAGCCCTGCACCATGCGGAAGATCTCGGTGCGCTGGAACTGGGCGCGCTGATAGTCGGCACCGCTCCAGTCGGCCGCCATCGCGACCTGGCGCACCAGCGACGGCGTCATGCGATTGCCGTCGCGGCGGATCATGTCGTCGAAGCGCGCCTTCCAGGTCGTGTGGTTGATGATCGTCCACACCGGTGCCATGTCCGGGAGCTCGGCGTCGAGTTCGACCAGATCGGCGCCGAGCTCGCGCAACCTGCCCAGCGCCCGTTCGAAGGAGGCGCGGACGTCCTTGGCCACGACCGTGTTGCCGAGCGTCGCGCTGAAGAGGATGCGCTTGCCCTTGAGCGTTCCCTCCGTGCGCGCGGCTGCGATGTAGTCCTGCGGCGCAAGCCCGATCGACCAGGGATCGGAAGGGTGCGGGCCGGCCATGGCCTGCAGCATCAGCGCCGTGTCCATCACCGTGCGCGTCATCGGCGTCACATAGGTGTAGTTGCCGAAGGCGTCGGCCACCTGGCTGTGCGGGATGACGCCATTGCTCTGCTTGAGGCCCACCATGCCGTTGGCTGCGGCGGGAATGCGAGTGGACCCACCGCCATCGGTGGCGATTCCGATCGGCCCGATACCCGCAGCCACCGCGACGGCCGCCCCGCCGCTCGACCCGCCCGAGGTGTGCTTGGGGCTGAAGGCGTTGCGCGTGCGGCCGAACAGCGGCGCGTCGGTCAGGGCCTTGTGGCCGTACTCGGGCGTCGTGGTCTTGCCGAACAGGATCGCGCCTGCTGACTTCATGCGGGCGGCGGCGACGGCATCTTCCTTGGGTATGTTGTTCTCATACAGCAGCGAGCCGAAGGTCGTGCGCACGCCTGCCGTGTTGACGAGATCCTTGGCGGCAAAGGGGATGCCGTGCAGCAGGCCGAGCGGCTTGCCGTCCATCACCGCCTGTTCCGCCAGTTGCGCTGCCGCAAGCGCCTGCTCGCCGGCAATGGTGATGAAGCAGTTCAAGACAGGCTGCAGCTTTTCCGCCCGCGCCAGCACGGCTTTGGTCAATTCGACCGGCGAGACTTTCCGCGCCGCGATCTGCCCGCGCAGTTCGGAGGCGGGGAGGCGGGTGAGGTCGCCGCTCAACGCAGAAGCCCTCGCGCCGCCAGATTGCGCATTAGCGCCGAGGTGCCGAAGGTCCAGGGCGGGATCTTGTCGCAATGGTTCACCCGGTTGGTGAGCGTGCCGAGCTTGGGCGAGCGGATGGAGACGAGATCGCCCACCATGTGGGTGAAGCCCGTGCCGCCCGGCGTGCGCGGCTCGGTCGGCGCGAACAGCGTGCCGGTCATCAGTGCCATGCCGTCGGGATACTGATGCGTCTTCATCGCCTGGGCCACGAGGTCGGTCGGATCGCGGCTGATCTTCGAGAGATCGCTGGCGCCGCGCAGGCGGAACTGGTCGGGGCCGGTCACTTCCAGTTCGACCTTGGCCTTGCGCACGTCGTCCAGCGTGAAAGTCTGGTCGAACAGGCGGACGAAGGGCCCGAGTGCGCAGGATGCGGTGTTGTCCTTGGCGATGCCGAGCAGCAGGGCGCTGCGGCCCTCGATGTCGCGCAAGTTGACGTCGTTGCCGAGCGTGGCGCCCACGATGGTGCCCCTGGCGTTCACGATCAGCGTCACTTCCGGTTCGGGGTTGTTCCAGTCGGAGTCCGGCCGGATGCCGATCTCGGCGCCGTAGCCGACAGCCGCCATCGGTGGTGCCTTGGTAAAAATCTCGGCGTAGGGGCCGATACCGACTTCGAGATAGGGCGACCAGGCGCCACGCGCCATCAGGGATTTCTTGAGCGCCTCGGCTTCCGCCGAGCCCGGCTTGATGGTGCTGACGTCGGCGCCGATGATGGAATTGAGTTCGCCGCGCACCGTCTCGGCCCGCGCCGGATCGCCCTTGGCATGTTCCTCGATCAACCGTTCCAGCAGGCTGACGGCAAAGGTGACGCCGGCCGCCTTGATGGCCTGCAGGTCGATGGGCGCCAGCAGGTCGGGGACGGTCTCCTCGAGAGAACCGATGTGCTCGCCCTTCAACCGAGCCAGCGCCACAGGGTCTGCCGCATTGCAGAGATCGGCCATCGTGGCCGCCGAATCGGTGATATCGAACACCCCGTCCGACCGCACTGCCACGATGCTCGGGCCCGCTTTTGGGCCTTTTCGCCAGACCCGGCCGACCAGCGTTCCGACCGTGCCATCTTCGGGTAAAATCTCGCTCGCTGAACCTGCCACTGGACGTCTCCGGCGCTTCGTTGCAGAAAAGGCGCGCCATTCCCGGGAGAAACAAGATCATGGTCGCAGCACGGATCAAAGGCGTTCTTTCGCCTGTCGTCACGCCCTTCAAGCGCGACCTGTCGCCGGATGTCGGTCGTTTC
>JAUXST010000795.1 GCA_030679805.1 Reyranella sp.
GCGATCGGCATCCGTCACGGCCAGATCACGACCATCCATGCGCCGACCAACACCAATGTCGTCGTCGATGCGCCGCACAAGGACCTCAGGCGCGCGCGCTCAGCGATGCTGTCGCTGCAGCCCACGACGACGGGCAGCGCCACGGCGATCGCGGTCATCTATCCCGAACTCAAGGGCAAGCTGAACGGCCATGCGGTCCGGGCGCCGGTGCTCAATGCCAGCCTCACCGACTGCGTGTTCGAGCTCAAGCGGTCCACGACGGACACCGAAGTGAACGGGCTGTTCGCGGCGGCGGCAAGAGGGCCGTTGGCCGGCATCCTCGGCTACGAGACGCGGCCCCTCGTGTCGGCCGACTACTGCAACGATACGCGCAGCTCGATCGTCGACGCCCCCAGCACCATGGTAACCGACGGCACGCTGCTGAAAGTCTACGCGTGGTACGACAACGAGATGGGCTATGTCTGCCGCATGGTCGATCTCGCCAGCAAGGTGATCGAAGCGGAGGCGTGATGGCCCCGGCGGTTCGCGACTATCTGATCGTCACCGCGTCCTACTGGGGCTTTACCCTGGTCGATGGCGCGCTGCGCATGCTCGTCCTGCTGCACTTCTTCAAGCTCGGCTACTCGCCGTTCACCCTGGCGTTCCTGTTCCTGCTCTACGAGTTCGCCGGCATCGTGGCGAACCTGGCCGGCGGCTGGCTGGCGACGCGCTTCGGCATCCCGCGCATGCTGATGGCGGGCCAAACGCTGCAGATTGCAGGGCTGCTCATGCTGTCGGCGCTCGATCCATCATGGACCGCCGCCACCTCCGTCGCCTGGGTCGTCGCCGCCCAGGGCATCGCGGGCCTCGCCAAGGACTTCACCAAGACCGCCTCGAAATCGGCCATCAAGGCAACGGCGGGCGAGGGCGAGGGCCGTCTCTTCAAGTGGGTGGCCTATTTCACCGGGTCGAAGAACGCCATGAAGGGAATCGGCTTCTTCGTTGGCGGCCTGCTCCTCGATCTGGTGGGCTTCAAGCCGGCGCTCTGGCTGATGGCCGCCCTGCTGGCCGTCATCCTGCTGGCCGGGCTGCTTCTGCTGCCGCGCCACCTCGGCAAGGCGAAGGCCTCGAAGACCATGCGCGAGCTGTTCGCCAAGTCGGCCGGCGTCAACCTGCTCGCCGCCGCGCGCGTCTTCATGTTCGGCGCGCGCGACGTGTGGTTCGTCGTCGGGCTGCCGGTGTTCCTCTATGCCGCGGGTTGGCGGTTCGTCGAGGTCGGCGCCTTCCTCGCGGCCTGGACGATCGCCTATGGCGGCATCCAGGCCATCGCGCCCGCCCTCGTGCCGCGCAGCACCGACGGGCTCAGCCGCGAAGTGCCAGGCGCCAGGACGTGGGCCGGCATCCTGTTCGCGGTCCCCCTGGCGATCATGCTGGTTCTGCACAGCCAGCTCGGCGTGCGGCTCGATCTCGTGGTGGCGACGGGACTTGCGATCTTCGCCTTGCCCTTCGCGGTGAACTCGTCGCTGCACTCCTACCTGATCCTGGCCTATGCCGGCTCGGAGAAGGCCGCGGAGGACGTGGGCTTCTACTACGCCGCCAACGCTTGCGGTCGCCTGGGCGGCACGCTGCTGTCCGGCCTGCTCTATCAGTGGGGCGGCATGACCGCCTGCCTTGCCGGCTCCGCGGCGATGCTGCTCGCCTGCTGGATCATCACCTTCCTGCTGCCCGGTAGGCTCGGCGCAGGCAGAGCGACCACCGTGGCCTGAAGGTATTTCTAAATTTCTGGAAATACAGTTTGACTCCCGCCACGTCGATACTACATTTGCGTCATGAAACTCGACGATGCCGCCGCCCGTCTCGAAGCCCTGGGCAACCCGACGCGCCTGAAGATCTATCGCTCGCTGGTGCGGGCGGGCGCGGAAGGGATGGCGGTCGGCCGCCTGCAGGCCAAGCTCGACATCGCGGCCTCGACGCTTTCGCATCACCTGAAGTCGCTGGTGGTCGTGGGCCTGGTCACCCAGACGCGCGAGGGCACCACCCTGGTCTGCCACGCCAACTATCCGCTCATGCGCGACCTGCTGGGCTACATGGTCGAGGAATGCTGCGCCGAGGGAAGCTGCGCGCCCGTCGTGCTGCCGAAAGTGGCCTGAGTTTTTTTGTCTTAGTATTTCGATGATTCTAGTAAAACTGGAGTAGATCATGCCCGACTCGATCACCAAGCTGAAGACCGTCGCCATCCTGGGCGCGGGCCCCGTGGGCCTGGCCGCTGCCGCGCATGTGCTCGAACGCGGCATGGAGCCGGTGGTGCTCGAATCAGGGCCGACCGCGGGCCACGCGGTGCGCCAGTGGAGCCACGTCCAAGTCTTCTCGCCATGGGAATACAACATCGACAAGGCGGCGGAGCGCCTGCTCGTCGAGACCGGCTGGAACAAGCCGCAGCCCGACCTCTATCCGACCGGCGCCGAACTGCTGGAGCAGTATCTCGAGCCGCTCGCGGCGCGCACCAAGCTCAAGGACCGCATCCGCACCAACAGCCGCGTGACCAGCGTCGGCCGCGTGGGCTTCGACAAGGTGAAAACCAAGGGCCGCGAGGCCGCGCCCTTCGAGATCCGCTACCAGAACGGCCCAAGCTCAAATGGGGGCCCCGAGGTACTGCGCGCCGACGCG
>JAUXST010000766.1 GCA_030679805.1 Reyranella sp.
GGCGGCAACCGCCACTTTTTCACCATCGGGTTTGCCATCGTGTCGCTGCTCGCCGTCGTTTTCGTGCCCTACCACCGCTATGTCGGCTACCTGAAGTGGCTCACCTTCTCGCTGTTCGCCTATGTCGGCGTGGTCTTCACGGTCCACATCGACTGGGCTGCGGTCTTGGGCGGCGTCGTGGCGCCCCACTTCAAGGTTTCGGGCGATTCGCTCACCCTGGTGGTCGCGGTATTCGGCACCACGATCAGCCCCTATCTCTTCTTCTGGCAAAGTTCGGAGGAAGTCGAGGAGGAGGAGGCCGATCCCGAAGCGGGGCCGCTGATCGACCACCCGGAGCAGGCGCCGCACGAACTCACCCGCATCGGCTGGGAGACCTGGCTCGGCATGGGCTTCTCCAATCTCGTCGCCTTCTTCATCATCCTGACCACGGCGGTGACCTTGAATGCGTCGGGCCAGACCGACATCCAAACCTCGGAGCAGGCCGCCGCGGCGCTGCGTCCGATCGCGGGCGAGTGGTCGTTCATGTTGTTCAGCCTCGGCATCATCGGCACCGGGCTGCTGGCCATTCCCGTCCTTGCGGGCTCGGCCGGCTATGCCGTGGGCGAGGTCCGCGGCTGGCGGACCGGGCTGGAACGCAAGCCGCGCGAGGCGGCGCCGTTCTATGCCGTGATTGCGGCGGCCATCGTGCTGGGCGTCGGCATCGACTTCACACCACTCGATCCCATCAAGGCGCTGTTCTGGAGCGCTGTATTGAACGGCGTCATCACCGTGCCGATCATGGCGGCGATGCTGGTCGTGGCCTCGCGGCCCAAGCAGATGGGTGCCTTCGTCGCCACCACCGGCCAGCGCGTGCTCGGCTGGACGACGACGGCCGTGATGGCAGCCGCTGCCGTCGCCATGTTTGCCCTGATGTAGCGCCTTCGTCCTCAGCCGCTCGTAGGCGCATGAGAAGTCTTGCCATCGAGACCTAGCTTACGTCGTGTGCGGTCGCCGGAAAGGCCATGCTAGCGTTGACGGATGAAGCTCTATTCAGGACCGCTCAGCATGTTCGGCGCCAAGGCTGAGATTGCCTTGCGTGAAAAGGAGATCGATTTCGAGCTGGTCATGGTGCCGTTCGAGATGAAGACGCTCTACGAGCCCAAGCATCCCGAGGTGCTGCGCATCAATCCCAAGCGTCAGGT
>JAUXST010000816.1 GCA_030679805.1 Reyranella sp.
CCAAGGGCAAATGAAACCCAGAGACTCAGTCCTCGCGCGGTGCGGCACCAAGAACGGCCCATCGGGAGCTACCTGCGGCGTGAAGCCTTGAACCGCCTCCTCGCCCGCAAGTCCGTCGCCGACATCGTCGCCTCCGCTGAAACGCCCGGCCATCGCGTGCCCAAGGTCCTGGGGGCCGTCAGCATCACCGCCATGGGCATCGGCGCCATCATCGGCGGCGGCATCTTCATCTTCACCGGCACGGTGGCGGCGCTGAATGCGGGGCCGGCCATCGTGCTGTCGTTCGTGCTGGCGGCCATCGCCTGCGCCTTCGTCGGCCTCTGCTACGCCGAACTCTCGACCTTCCTGCCGGTCTCGGGCAGCACCTACACCTATACCTACGCCACGCTGGGCGAGTTCGCGGCCTGGATCATCGGCTGGGACCTGATCCTCGAATATGCCATCGGCGGGGCGGCGGTGGCCGTGGGCTGGTCGGGCTATTTCGTGAGCGTGCTTCAGGGCGTGGGCGTCGCCCTGCCGCCGCGGCTGACGGCGGCGACGGGGCAGGCGGTGACGCTGGCCGACGGCACGACGGCCACCGCCATCGTCAACCTGCCGGCCGCCGCCGTCGTGGTGCTGATCACCGTGCTGCTGGTCGGCGGCACCAAGGAATCGGCCCGGCTCAACAACATCATGGTCGCGGTGAAACTCACGGTCGTGCTGTCCTTCATCGGGCTCGGCGCGTTCTATGTGAACACCGCCAACTGGCATCCCTTCATTCCGGCCAATACCGGCACCTTCGGCACGTTTGGCGCGAGCGGCATCCTGCGCGGCGCCGCCATCGTGTTCATCGCCTATGTCGGCTTCGACGCCGTCTCGAACTGCGCCCAGGAGGCGCGGCGGCCCCAGCGCGACATGCCCATCGGCATCCTGGGCTCGCTCGCCATCTCGACCGTGCTCTACATCGCCGTGGCCGCGGTTCTGACCGGCCTGGTGCCCTACACCCAGCTCAATGTGCCCGATCCCGTCGTCATGGGGCTGCACGCCGTGGGCTTGGCGTGGTTCTCGATGTTCATCGACTTGGGCGCGCTGATTGGGATCACCACCGTCATCCTGGTGCTGCTCTACGGCCAGAGCCGGATCTTCGCCACCATGGCGGCCGACGGGCTGCTGCCGCCGGTGGTCGCGCGCGTCCATCCGAAGCTCGGCACGCCCTGGATCAGCCAGATCGTGATCGGCGTCGTCGTGGCGTCGGTCGCGGCCGTCTCGCCGATCGACGTGCTGGCCGAGCTGGTGGGGGTGGGCACGCTCTTCGCCTTCGTCCTGGTGTGCGGCGCGGTGATCTATCTGCGCCATCTCGAGCCCGACGCGCCCCGGCCCTTTCGCGTGCCGCACGTGCCGCTGGTGCCGGTGCTCGGTATCCTGTCGTGCCTGACGCTGATCGCCGGCATGACGCCGTGGACCTGGGTGCGGCTGGCGGTGTGGCTGGTGATCGGGCTAGTGATCTATTTCGCCTACAGCCGGCACCACTCGCGGCTCAGCGCCGGGAAGTGAGCGCGCTCACCGCTTACGCCGGCCTGTTCGCGGCCTCGTTCCTCGCCGCCACGATCTTTCCCTTCCAGTCCGAGCTGGTGCTGGTCGGATTGCTGCTGGGCGGCGATCTTCCGTGGCCGGCGCTGCTGGCCGTGGCGACGGTGGGCAACGTGCTGGGCTCGGTGGTGAACTGGGGGCTGGGCCGCTTCTTCCTCCACTTCCTCGGCCGGCGCTG
>JAUXST010000776.1 GCA_030679805.1 Reyranella sp.
GACCGCGCGGAACGGGCAGCGCGCAATGCCGCGGCACTCGGGACGCCGGATCTGCGGATCGTGCAGGGACGGGCGCCCGAAGCCTTCGTCGGCTTGCCGCGACCGGACGCCGTGTTCCTGGGGGGCGGCCTGTCCGATCCCGGTGTGTTCGACAAGGCATGGACGTGCCTGACGCCCGGTGGGCGCCTGGTCGCCAATGCCGTGACGCTCGAGTCGGAAGCCCGGCTCGGCGAATGCTTCCAGCGCCATGGCGGCGAGCTCGTGCGGCTGCAGCTCGCCAAGGCCGATCGCGTCGGAACGATGTTCGGCTGGAGGACGGCGATGCCCGTCACCCAATGGCGCGCGAGGAAGCCATGATCGTGGCCGGAGTTGGATGCCGGCGCGATACGTCGGCCGAGGAGATCGAGCGCGTGGTGCGGCTGGCGCTCGGCATGTTCCGGTTGGCGCCGGAGCGGCTCGACGCCATGGCCACCGAGACCGAAAAGGCCGTCGAGTTGGGCCTCGTCGAGGCTGCCCGGCTCCTGTCGGTGAAGCTGGTCGCGTGCACGGTATCGGATCTCGATCGCATGGCGGGCGAGGTGCTGACGTCGTCGCCTCTGGTGCTGGCGACGAAGGGTGTGCCGTCGATCGCCGAGGCCTCGGCGCTCGTCGTGGCCGGCCGCAATGCGCGCTTGCTGGGCACGCGGGTTGCGACCGAGCGGGCGACCTGCGCCATCGCGATCGGAGACGGCCGATGACGGTTCACTTCATCGGCGCGGGGCCGGGTGCCGCCGACCTGATCACCGTTCGCGGTCGGGATATCATCTCGCGTGCACCGGTCTGCCTCTATGCCGGTTCGCTGGTGCCGCAGGCGCTGCTCGACCATTGTCCGCCCGGCGCGCGCATCGTCGATACTGCGCCCCTGTCGCTCGAAGAGATCGTGGCCGAATGCCAGAAAGCAACGGATGCTGGCCAAGATGTCGCGCGGCTGCATTCGGGCGATCTCTCGATCTGGAGCGCGCTCGGCGAACAGCTTCGCCGCCTGGAAGCAGTCGGCATTCCCTACACGATCACGCCCGGCGTTCCGGCTTTCGCCGCCGCTGCTGCCGCGCTCGGCCAGGAACTGACCCTGCCCGAAGTGGCGCAGACGGTGGTGCTGACCCGCACATCCGGTCGCGCCTCGGCGATGCCTTCTGGCGAAAAGCTGGAGGCCTACGCCGCCACCGGCGCGACGCTGGCGATTCACCTGTCGATTCACGCGATCGACAAGGTGGTGGCCGAACTCGTGCCGCATTACGGCGCCGATTGCGCGGTCGCCGTGGTCTATCGCGCAAGCTGGCCCGATGAACGGATCATCCGCGCGACGCTCGGCACCATCGCGGCCGAGATCGCCAAGGCGCCGATCGAGCGCACGGCTCTGATCGTGGTCGGCAAGGTGCTGGGCGCGGCCACGTTCCGCGACAGCGCGCTTTACGACGCAGGCTATCAGCGCCGCTTCAGAGGCAGGGGTACGTGAAGCTTCCCGACAATTTTCCGGCGCTGCCCGATTTCCCGGCCGGCGAAGTCTGGCTGGCGGGCGCGGGCCCCGGTGATCCGCGTCTGCTGACGGTGCTGGCGCTCCATGCCCTGTCGACGGCCGATACGCTGGTGCACGATGCCTTGGTCGATCCGCGCGTCCTGGAAATCGCCGACAGGAGCGCCGAGCGCATTTTCGCCGGCAAGCGCGGCGGCCGGCCGTCGCCGCAGCAGGCCGACATCAACGCGATCCTGATCGATCGCGCCCGCGCAGGCCGGCGAGTCCTGCGCCTGAAAGGCGGCGATCCGTTCGTGTTCGGGCGCGGCTGGGATGAGGCGGCGGCACTCACCGAGGCGGGCATCCGTTTCCGTGTCATTCCCGGCATCACCTCTGGCCTGGCGGCAGCCGCACTCGCCGGCATTCCGGCGAC
Source organism: Reyranella sp. (assembly GCA_030679805.1). Taxonomy (GTDB): domain Bacteria; phylum Pseudomonadota; class Alphaproteobacteria; order Reyranellales; family Reyranellaceae; genus Reyranella. The sequence goes on from JAUXST010000776.1 coordinate 1,926, forward strand.
GTCGCGCGACACCAACCATGCGGTGATCCTGGCCGCCGGCCATCGCGCGCAGGACGGTCGGTCCGCCGCCGATTGGGAAGCGCTCGCCAAAGTGGGGCAGCCCATCATCCTCTATATGCCGATGGCGCAACTGGCCGACATCACCGCGGCGCTGCAACGCGGCGGCATGGCCTCGGATATGCCTGCCGTGATCATCCAGGGCGCGAGCACCAGCGAGGAGCGTGTGGTCGAAAGCAGCCTGGCAACGCTTGCCGACGATGCACGGCGCGAGGGCATCGGCGCGCCGGCCATCGTCGTGATCGGGAAGATCGCGGGCCTTCGGCGGGCCATGCTGACCTCGATGGTCGGCTGGCAATGACACAGCAAGCGATCGGGCCGGGCGGTCTGGTCGTGGCGGCGCCGCGCTCGGGTGCCGGCAAGACCACCATCGCCCTCGGACTGATGCGCGCGCTCCGCCGGCGCGGCCTTGCCGTGCAGCCCTTCAAATGCGGTCCGGACTATATCGACCCGGCCTTTCACGCCAGGGCGACCAGCCGGCCGAGCTACAACCTCGACACTTGGGCAATGGCCGAGGGCACCCTTTTCGATCTCGTCGCGCGCCATGCCACCGCAGCCGAGGTCACCATCGTCGAAGGCGTCATGGGCCTGTTCGATGGCGTCGCCCAGCCCGGCCAGACGGCGCGAGGTGCCACGGCCGACCTGGCGGCATTGTTCGGCTGGCCGGTGGTGCTGGTGCTCGACGTTTCGGGCCAGACCGAAACCGCGGCTGCGGTCGCGATGGGTTGCGCACGCTATCGCGACGATGTCGACATTGCAGGCGTCATCCTCAACCGGGTTTCGAGCGCGCGGCATCTTGCCCTGATCGCGCCGGCCTTCGAACGGATCGGCCTTACCTTGTTCGGCGCCGTTGCAAACGATGCCGAACTGACGCTGCCCGAACGCCATCTGGGACTCGTGCAGGCGGGCGAAACCGCCGACATCGAGCGTCGCCTCGACAGGTTCGCCGATGCGATCGAAAAGTCGGTCGATCTCGACGCCCTCCGCCATGCAGCACGCGCGGCCTCGCTCCGGCCATCGATTGCTGCCGCGCGCGGCCTGAAACCGCCAGGACAGCGCATCGCGCTGGCGCAGGACCAGGCCTTCTCCTTCATGTATCCGCATCTGCTCGACCGCTGGCGATCGGCCGGTGCCGAGATCGTGCCTTTCTCGCCGCTCGCCGACCAGGCGCCCGATCACGCCGCCAACGCCGTGTGGCTGCCCGGCGGCTATCCCGAACTTCACGCCGGCGTGCTGGGGGCCGCCCAACGCTTTCACGGCGGCCTGCGGGCGCTCGCCGGCCGGTCAGTGCTGATCCATGGCGAGTGCGGCGGCTACATGGTGCTGGGGCGCGGCATCGAAGACGCGCGCGGCACGCTCCATTCGATGGCAGGCCTGCTGCGGCTCGAAACGTCTTTTGCCAGGCGCAGCCTTCATCTCGGCTACCGCCGCGCCCGCCTGCTGGCCGATTGTTCATTGGGATCGGCGGGAACCGAGATCATGGGTCACGAGTTCCACTACGCCAGTACGCTTGCAGCCGACGATGAATCGCTCGTCGAGTGCCGCGACGCTGCAGGAACGTCGATGCCCGAGGGTGGTGCACGACGCGGATCCGTGACCGGTACCTTTTTTCATGCCATCGATAGGGGGCAAATGTGACTCCGACTTTCGACGCGGCATTCCGGGAGCGGTTTCGCGAGCTCGTCCTGTGGCGGCGCGACGTGCGGCGCTTTCGCTCCGATCCCGTCGACCCGGCTCGCATCGATGCGTTGCTCGAGGTTGCAAGCCACGCGCCATCCGTCGGTCTCAGCCAACCCTGGCGCTTCGTTCATGTCGTCTCACCAGAGCGGCGAACGGCGGTTGTGGCGAGTTTCACCGAGGCCAACGAGAAGGCGCTTGCCGGCTATGCCGGCGAGAAGCAGGCGATCTATGCGGGCCTGAAGCTCGCCGGGCTCAAGGA
>JAUXST010000777.1 GCA_030679805.1 Reyranella sp.
CAAGACGGCCGGCGCCGCGCTGGGCTACGGCACCTTCCTCACGGTGACGGTGAACTTCCTCATCATCGCCTGGGTCCTGTTCCTGATCATCAAGGCCATCAACCGCGTGTCGAAGGAGGAAGCGACCGCGCCCGCTGCACCGCCGCCGCCCTCGCGCGAGGAAGTCCTGCTGACCGAGATCCGCGACCTTCTCAAAGCTCGAGGCTAGGCGCCAAGTGGGCGTGAGAGATATCTGACCGCCTTGCGGCTGGCCTGAAGGATGCCGGTGCCGACCTCCGAAAAGCCCAAGGCCACATGGAAGGCATCCGACTCGGGGTTGGGCGGCATCGAGTTGACTTCACAGACGACGCGGTCGTGCCCGGCGCGGGCGGCGCGCGCGAACAGTTCCTCATAAAGCGTACGCGCGTAGCCGCGACCGCGTGCGGCCCGAGCGACGGCGATCCGATCGACGTAGACGAAGCGCGCGTAGCGCGAGCGGAACCAGAGGAAATTTGGGCTATCGTAGTCGGCGTCCTGGTCGAAGGCCAGGAGGAAGGCGTCGACGCTGCCGATCCTGCTGGCCAGGAAGGCCTGTGACACCAAATGAACGAGACGCTCCGGCTCGAGCCAGGACAGTTCCTGCGCATGGGCATTGTTGAGCGCGAGCAGGGCAGGGCCGAGCGGTTCCGGCGCCGATATCTCGACGGGGTCGATGGACCGGATTTCAGTCATGGGTCGAGTATCAGGATCAAGCTGCGAGACGGTCGAGCAGAATCGTATCGAGCTTCCGCGCCAGACCGTCGGAGATCTTCGTGAGCGGCAGGCGGCACTCAGGCGAGGCGATCAGGCCCTGCCGCCAAAGCAGATACTTGATCGGCATCGGGTTGGCCTCGGCAAAGAGCAGCGGCACGAAGGCCGCGAGCGGCGCCCAGGCGGCGCGCGCGCCGGCCAGGTCGTTGGCGGCAAAGCAGTCGCGCACCTCGATGAAGCGCTCGGTCATGAGATGGCTGGCCGCCAGAATGCCGCCGTCGGCGCCGTTGGCCATCATGGTGAAATAGAGCGCGTCCTCGCCGGTCAGCACGGCGAAGTCCTTCGGCCGGCGCTGAAGCAGTTCGAGCGATTGCGCGACCGAGCCGGAGCTGTCCTTCACGCCAACGATGTTCGGCACCTCGGCCAGCTCGAGCAGCGAGTCGTTGGAGAGGTTCACCGCCGTCCGGTACGGGATGTTGTAGATCGCCACGTCACGGTCGGTCGCCGCGGCGAGGCGGCGGAAGTGGGCGATCAACCCGTCCTGGCTCGGCCGGTTGTAGTAGGGGCAGACCGAAACGATGCCCTCGAAGGCAAAACGCTCGAGCCGCCGCAGGGTCTTTTCCACCTTGTGCGTGGCGTTGCCGCCCACGCCCACGAACACCGGCACGCGGCCGGCCGCGACCGCGACCGTGTGCTCGACCACCGCGTCGACTTCGGCCTCGTCCAGGACCGGGGATTCGCCTGTCGTGCCCAGCGGAAACAGCCCATCCACCCCCAGGCCGACGTAGTGCTCGATCAGCCGCTCGTAACTTTGGAAGTCGACGGCGCCGTCCTTGAACGGCGTGATCAGGGGCAGCCAGAGGCCGGAAATCTTTGTTGCCATGACGCCACGCTACGGCAGTGCAATGAATAATAAAAACGAATGTTTTTGATAATACCAATCGGAAATTGTTATGATTTCCCATGCGCGGAGATCTCGATATGCCGCTGGTACGAGCCTTCCTGGCCGTGGTCGAAGCCGGCGGCGTCACGCGCGCGGCTGCCGCTCTCGGTCTCAGCCAGGCGGCGGCCAGCCAACAGATCAAACGACTGGAGGAAGCCCTCGGTTGCCGCCTGTTCGAGCGTCAGGGCCGCGGGCTGGTCCTGGCGCCGGCCGGCGAGCGGTTGCTCGCCCAGGCCCGCCGATTGGTCGCCCTCAACGATGAAGTCCTGACGTCGATGCGAGCGCCGCCCTTCGAAGGCGAGGTCCGTTTCGGCGTGCCCTACGACATCATCGGCAGCTTCGTGCCCGCCATCCTGCGCGGTTTCGCCAAGGCCCAGCCGCGCGTGCGGGTTTCGCTGGTCTGCGAGGACTCGCGTGTGGTCCGCGAGCAGCTGAAATCGGGCGGCGTCGACCTGGCGATGACCACCGAAACCGACTGCGGTCGCCACGGTGAGACATTGCGCACCGACCGGCTCGTCTGGGTCGGCGCGCCCGGTGGCGATGCCCACCTGAAGGACCCGCTGCCGGTGTCGCTCGGCGCGCCGACCTGCCTGTTCCGTCCGGTGGCCATCGAGGCCCTGGGCGCGGCACGGCGCGACTGGCGCGCGGTCTGCGAGGTGAGCAGGCTCGAGCCGGTCTATGCCGTGCTCGAGGCGGGGCTGGCCGTGGCACCGCTGCTGCGCTCTTCGGTTCCGGCGCGCTTCGAGGTCTTCGAGGGCAAGGCCGCCCGCGAGGCACGCCTGCCGGCGCTGCCTGAATTCCGCATCAATCTCTATGCGCCACCGGCTGCCAGTCCGGCCGCGCGCGATCTCGCCGATCACGTGCGCGCGAGCTTCTCCGGCCGCCCCGAGAAGAGCCCGAACAATTGATACCAACCGACCTCTGTCCGGTCCGAGCCGTCCCACTTATCATCGGGGTCGTTGTTTCGAGATGCGCCGGCGACCCGCCGTACCGCTGGCAGCACTAAATAGCCTGAGGGGGCGTCGTCGGGCCCGGGGGACTTCGGTCCACCGGGCCCGGCTCTTTTTGCACTCGAAACCGCCCAGCCACGGGCTTATTGGCATGCGCCTTGCTATTATGCAGTTTGCAAGGCGACTGTTTGCTGGATTTTGAGAATCTACTACTGGTAGTTTGCAAACGGGTTGGGCAGTTGCTATGTGCGCTCGCCTTCGCGTGGCCGTTGCGGAGGGTGGGCCGGGGATGGACGGCGCGGTGTCTTCGTATAGGTAAAAATGAAAAACAGCGTTATCGTTGCCACCCACCACAAGACCGGCACCGTCTGGATGGCCACCGTGTTCAAGGCCATCGCTGCGGACCTGGGCGCCACCTACATCGACTACTGGGCTGAAAAGAGCCGGGTCGAGGAGGTGCTGAAGCGCCCTTTCGTGCTGTTCAACTATGATTCCGACTTCCGCGGACATTCGCAGCTGCTGAGCCGCGACGACGTGCGGATTCTCCATCTCATCCGCGATCCGCGCGATGTGCTCATCTCGGCCATGCACTATCACCGCCGGGCCGACGAGTCGTGGCTGCACGAGCCGGTGCCGGGGTATGACAACGTCACCTACCAGCGTCGATTGAACGCCTTCGAGACCCGCTACGAGCAATATGTGTTCGAGATGGAGAATTCGACCGACAGCACTCTGCGCGATATGCAGGGCTGGCAGTACGGCCGATCGAACTGCTTCGAGGCCCGCTACGAGGACCTGCGGCAGGACACCCAGATGGCCTACTGGTCGAAGATCATCGAATTCCTCGGGTTCGAGGCGGCCGAGCAGCTCGTGTGCCGTCAGCGCTTCTGGCAGCACAGCCTGTTCGGCAGCCTGTCGGGTCGCGGTCATCGTCACGTCCGCTCGGGCGACGTCGCGCAATGGAAGCGCGAGTTCACGCCGGAACTGGCCCAGGCCTTCCGCTGGAAATTCCCCAAGGTGCTGCAGGCTCTGGGCTACGAGCCCGACGACCGCTGGATCTCCGAAGTGCAGGGGGCGCCGAACGTCGCCGCCACCGAGCCGGACGGCCTGGCCGCGATGGTGCGCCGGCTCGCCGGCCAGCGCTGGGAGCGCCTGAAGGTCTCCGTGCGCAGCGCCTGAGAGCGGCACGCCGCCAGCCGCTCCGGAAAGGGCGGCGTGGCTCTGATCAGCGCCGCGGCAACAGCCGTTTGGCTTGCATCTCGGCGAAGCACTTCCGGAACATGGCCTCGGTGTCCATCACCTCGGTGAAGCCCGCCTGCATCAATTTGATGGTCGAGACGATGGCGGCCGGCCCCGGCGTGTCGCGGCCGAAGCCCATCGTATAGTCGGCATATTCGAACGAGAGCCCGACGAAGTCTCTTAGCGTGCCCGACTTGAGGCCTCGAGCGGCGCAAATCTCCGCCCAGTCGGCCTCGCGCGGCCTGATCTCGCGGTCGAGCGACAGCGGCACATGCTCGCCCGCTTCGAAGCCCAGCGCGTCGGCAATGGCGGGCCAGACGTTGGGCCAGACGAACACGTCGCCGTTGGTGACGTTGAATATCTCGTTGCCGGCGGCCGCCGCTTCGCCAGACCAAGCGATGCAACGCGCCAGAAGGTCGGCGTCGACCGCCTGCGCCACGCGGCCGATGCCGCCGGGATAGTCTAGCTTTGTCCCTCCCGCCGTCTTTCCATGCAGGTGTCGCATCATGGCGGCATAGACGCCGAGCGCCGGGATCACGTTCATCGCGCTGCCGACCGAATCACCCACGATCAGTACCGGCCGCAGGATCGTCCAGCGCCACGCCTTGCCCGGCTGGCGTTCGCGCAGATAGCGCTCCTGATTCCAGTAGAAGTTGGGCTGCTCGTACATTTCCGAGCGGTTCTCGCGCGCCGGTACGCTGAGTGGCCGGATATGCACGCCGTAGGCCTTGGTGCCCTGCAGCAGCGCCACATGCCGCAGCGTCGGCGCCGCCGGCTCGAGCACCGCCATCAGGTTGCGCAGCATGGCGTCATTGATGCTGATCTGGCCCGGATCGCGCCAGCCATCGACCAGGTTCGGCGCCTCATAGAGCGCGGCGTAGACGAGGTGGGTCGCGCCCTGCAGCTCTGCCGCGGCATGCCGGCATTGCGCTGATACGGTCAGGTCGACCGCGACATGACGGGCGCCGTAGAGCTGGCGCGGCTTCCGCCGCGACAGCGCGACCACGTCGCATCCGCCGACGGCGCCGAAATGCCGCAAGGCGGCGTTTCCCACCAGACCGGTCGCGCCCGCGACCACGACTTTCTTGCCTGCCATTCACACGTTCTCCGGTGCGATTGCCCAACGCTGCCTAGCAGATCGTGGCGGAGCGTGTCAGCCCACG
>JAUXST010000868.1 GCA_030679805.1 Reyranella sp.
GAGCCGGGGATCGGTATAGCTGCGGGACAATGACGCCATCTATCTCCGCGCCACGTCGCCGTTACGTCGCCGACGTGACGTACAGCGCGTCGACATGGATGTCGGCGCAATCGATCACGGCGAAGCCCGGATCGTGCCCGGTGAACGCCAGGAAGAGGTCGGTGCCGCCCAGCATGACGACTTCGGCGCCGCGCGCGACCAGCCGGCGGCCGGCCTCGAAAAAGACCTGGCGCTGCGCATCGTTCACATGGCCGACCGTGGCCATCTCGACGTAGTTGGCGTGGACCCGGTCGAGGTCCTCGCCTTCGGTGGGCACGACCTCGACCGAGGGAATGCCGCCGTAGAGCTTCGTTTCCATCACGGTGCGCGTGCCGATGATGCCGACCTTCTTGAGTTTCCGACGTGCCAGCGCGGCGTCGACCTCGGGGATGGCGTTGAGGATGGGCAGTGGCGAGATCGCCATGAGTTCCTTGACGCAGAAATGCCCACCCATGGAGGTGATGGCCGCGGCCTTCGCGCCGGCCGCCTTCATGCGCTCGACCAGCCCGGCGAATATCTCGGCCTGCCGGCCAGGGTTCTTGCCCACGAGGTTGCGGCTCATCTCGCGCACGTCGGCATGGCAGATCGTGACGTCGAGCGGGATGCCGGCGGCGACGTGACGGTCGATCAGGCCGCGGTAATAGAAGTCTGTGGCGGCTGGACCTATGCCGCCGATGAGTCCGATATGCATGCCGCGACTGTCTCCCATTGCACGGCGAGCGGCAACTGGTCGGCAGTGCATGCCACCAATCAAAGTGTAATGGATGGCTCATCCCGCTCGCGACGCTATCGCTAGACTAGGGACTGGGCAGGACGGAGGCCAGGTCGCCACCTCCCGCGCGATTCGGTCTCCCCGCCGTCCACTGACTGCGATTTGCGGTGCTGACGGAGAAGATCAAAGGCACACGCGTGGAACTTTCAGTACCCCTGCGCTATTGTTCGCTTCATGCCTCAGGGCGACCTTTGCAGATTGGCAGAACAGAAGCGCGCGACCGCCGAAGAAATGCGCCGCATCGCGCGGACGCTTTGGTTTTGCACAGACCGAAGCCGAGTCATCAGGCGAGCTGCCGAGCTAGAGGCCGAATCTAAGTGGCTGATACTGGATGCCGCAGTTGCCGTGGCGGCGCTTCTCACTCAGCCAGCTACCCATCAACAGCAACAAGCAGAGCGTGGCGGGGAGAAGGGCAAATCTTGAATTAGGACACTGGACCTCTACTTAGGACACCACCCGATTTGCAGGTTCAGCCGATTCCAGCTATATTTTTCGCTACGATGGGTGTTCTCCAAGCCCATCCCGACAGCGCCCCCGGACCGGTCCGGCGGGCGTTTTTCTTTGCCTGAACAGGACCTTGAAATGACTGGAATCAAACGCTGCTGGCGGCCGCAGGGCCGCTTTCTGCGCGAATTTGCGCGCACCGGCTCAGTCTCCGCCGCCTGCCGCGCTTCGGGCCTCGCCCGTCGAACCGTCTACAATTGGCGCGATGCCGATGCCGACTTCCGCCGCCGCTGGGAGGGCGCGCGGGAGCGTGGCGTCGGGCGCCTGCGCGACGAGGTCATGGAGCGCGCGCTGGTCGGCGCCGAGGTCCCAGTGTGGCACGACGGCCGGATCGTCGATCATGTCGCGGAACCCGATCCCCGCGTGTTGTGGAAATTGTTGCAAGCGCTGCATGCAGACACCTATGGACCGCGGGCTGCCGAGTTGCGGGCGGAGCGCGAGCGGCAAGCGGAATTCAAGCGCCGGCTCGACGAGGCCGACAAGCGGGTGGCGGCCTACGAGGCAAGACTCCAGGCCGAGCGTAACGCCTCCCTCAAGGGGCAGGAGAAATCCGATGACGCCGGGTAGACGGCGCCGGTGGCACAGCCGATCAGGGGGCGATTCGCGTGTCAACTCAAGGACATGAGCCTGCTTCGTGGCACAGGCAGCGGGACAACGCGTGGCACAACGAGCTGTGCCAAAAATCGTCGTCTCAGTAGGTCCTCTCAGCGGGCCGCCTTGCGCTGGAAGATCAGGTTGGCGGCGAGCGTCAGGCCGAGCGTCACCGTCATCAGGATGAAGGCGATGGCGGCACCGAACGGCCAGTTGGCCTGCTGCGTGAACTGGTTGTAGACCAGCGGCGCCATCATCTTGAACAGCGGCCCGCCCAGCAGGAAGGGCGTCGCATAGGCGTTCATCGCCAGGATGAAGCAGAGGATGGTGCCGGCCAGGATGCCGGGCATGGCGAGCGGCCAGAGCACGCGGCGGAACATGGTGAGGGGCGGAGCGCCCAGGCTGAAGGCGGCTTCCTCCACGGCGCGGTCGATGCTCTCGATCACGCTCTGCAGGGTGAGCACCATGAAGGGCAGGTTGACGGCGACGATGCCGATGAGGACCGCCTTTTCGGTGTACATGATCTCGAGCGGCTTATCGATCAGGCCCAGTCCCTGCAGGGTGGCGTTGAAGAAGCCCTTGCTGCCGAACACCGTCATCCAGCCCGCCGCGCGGACGGCATTGCCGACGAACAGCGGCAGCACGGTGAGGATGATCAGCACGTTCTTGTAGTGGCTTTGCGTGCGCGCCATGACATAGGCCAGCGGAAAGCCCAGCAGCAGGCAGGCGGCCGTCACCGTCACGGCAATGCGCACCGTGGTCCACAGGATCGCCGTATAGTAGGGGTCGGTGAAGAAGCGGACGTAGTTCGCCACCGTCACGGCCTCGACCATCATCTTCTTGGTCGGGATGAACTCGTTCAGGCTGTAGCGGAACAGGATGGCGAGCGGCGCCAGCAGGCAGAGCGCGACGAAGATCGTCGCCGGCGCCAGCAGCCCCGTCGCCGTGAGACTTTCGCCCCGTCGCTTTTCGACGACGGGGCCATGCGCGAGGGCCGTGTCGGTCACGCCTTGAACGACTTGTTCCACCAGTCCTGGAACGCTGAATCGTTCTTGCCCATGTAGGCATAGTCGAGGTCGATCAGGCGCTTCTTCTCCTCGTCGGTGAAGCCGATGCGCTTCTGCACGTCGGCCGGCACCTTGGCGTCAGTGACGGTAGGGTTGTAGCCCATGTCGACGGCGAAACCCTCCTGCGCGGAGGCCGCCAGCATGGCGTCGAGATAGGCGTAGGCGCCGGCTTTGTTGGGCGCGTTCTTCGGCATGCCGAAGCCCGAGACGTACATCGGCACGCCTTCCTTGGGCGCCACCGTCTCGACGTTGATGCCGGCGTTCTGCCATTGCACGGCGCGCGCCTTCCACATGATGCAGCAGGCGATCTCCTCGGTCTTGAGCGCCTGGGCCAGCGCCTCGTTGGTCGGATAGATGCGCGCACCAGCCTTCTTGCAGGCCAGCAGCCGCTCCTTGCCCGGCTCGAAGTTGCTCACCGAGCCGCCCGAGGCGAGCGCGGCAGCGAGCATGTTGTACGGGCGCTGGATGTCGATGATGCCGAGCTTGTCGCCGCGCTTGGGGTCGAGCGTGTCGGCGAAGCCGTCGGGCGCCTTCATGAGCTTGGGATTGAACAGCACCACCTTGCCCGAATAGATGTGGCCGACGCCGTAAGCGTATTTCATCGCCGGCATCAGGTTCTTGGCATTCGCCAGCTTGGAGTAGTCGATCTGTTCGAGCAGGCCCTGCTCGTTCATTTCGAACATGTCGTTGGCCGACAGGCCCTGAATGTCCGAGGTGCCGCGGCGCAAGACCTTCTCCGCCATCATCTTTGCCTTGCGCGGATCTACTTGCGCCTCGTCCTTCACGACGTCCCAGCCCTTGGGCGCGAGGAGCGGCGTCTCGATGTTCTTGGCGAGCAGCCGCGAATAGTCGCCGCCCCAGGTGCCGACGACGATGCGCTTGGCGTCCTGTGCGCGGGCAACGAACGGAGCGCCGGCGGCGAGTGCGGCGGCGCCGCCAATTACCGAGCGGCGATTGAGCGAGAAACGGTCCGACATGAAAGCCTCCTGCTGATTGTTTTCTTTTACTCGGCGAACACTTGGCCGGCCGACGCCGGCCAGCCGACATGGACGGATTGACCTACGTCCGGTGCGAAGCCGCCGTCGCGGTTGGCGATCTGCACGACCAGCCGGTCGGTCGTCGACAGGCGGACGTGGATATCGATCAAGGCGCCGAGGTAGGACACGAATTCCACCGTACCGGGCAGGCAGTTGTCGAGTCCGGAGAGAGGCCCGGAAGGAATTGGCGGTCCGATCTCGACCCGCTCGGGCCGGAGCGCCAGCACCCCCGGTCCGGCCATCCCGCCCGAGCAGGCGAGACCAAGCCCGCCGTTGCTGCGGAAGCGGCCAGGCGCCTCGACCGTGCCGACGAGGAAGGTGCTGCGGCCGACGAAGCCCGCGACGAAGCGGTCGGCCGGCCGTTCGTAGAGATCGCGCTGGCTGCCGACCTGGCGCACCAGGCCCTCGTTCATCACCACCAGCCGGTCGGCCATGGTCAGCGCCTCTTCCTGGTCGTGCGTGACCATGACCGTGGTGAGGCCGAGCTGGCGCTGCAGTTCGCGGATTTCGACCCGCACCTCCTGGCGCAGCTTGGCGTCGAGGTTGGAAAGCGGCTCGTCGAGCAGCAGCACGTCGGGCCGGATGGCGAGCGCGCGGGCAAGCGCCACGCGCTGCTGCTGGCCGCCGGAGAGCTGGCGCGGCAGTCGGCCGCCATAGCCGCCGAGGCGGACGAGGGCGAGCACTTCCTCGACACGCTTCTCGATGTCGGCGCGCGGGATCTTGCGCATCTCGAGGCCAAAAGCGACGTTCTGGGCCACGGTGAGGTGCGGGAAGAGGGCGTAGCTCTGGAACACCATGCCGGCATTGCGCTTCCACGGCGGCAGCAGCGTCACGTCCTGGCCGCCCAGCAGCACGCGGCCGGCGGTGGGCTCGATGAAGCCCGCGACCATGCGGAGCGTCGTGGTCTTGCCGCAGCCCGAGGGGCCGAGCAGGACGAGGAACTCGCCGTCGGCGATGCTCAGCGAGACGTCGCGCACGGCATGGAAGTCGCCGTAGCGCTTGACGAGATTTTCGATGTCGAGGCGCGCCATCTCAGACCACCCGTGCAAGCTTGACGTAGCGGTCGGTGAGCAGCATGGCGCCGCCGATCAGCAGGATCTGGACCACCGACACCGCCGCGATGGTGGGATCGATCTTCCACTCGAGGTACTGGAGGATGACGATCGGCAGGGTGGTGCGTCCCGGGCCGACCAGGAACAGGCTCATCTCGAGATTGCCGAACGAGGTCACGAAGCCGAACAGCGCGCCGGCCACGATGCCGGGCCGGATCGAGGGCAGGGTGATCCGCCAGAAGGTGACCCAGGCGTTGGCGCCGAGGTTTTGCGCGGCTTCCTCGATCGCCCGGTCGACGCCGGCTAGGCTCGCCGTCACCAGCCGCACCACCCAGGGGATGACGATCACGACGTGGCCCGCCACCAGGGCATAGAATGTGCCCAGCACGTCGACATCGAGATCGTTCTCGACCTCGACCTGGAAGACGTACATGGCGGTGCCCAGCACGACGCCGGGCACGACCACCGGCATCAGCAGCAGGTTGGCGAGCGGGCCGCGCAGGGTGAAGTTGTAGCGCACCAGGCAGAGGGCCGCCGGCACGCCCAGCACCAGGCCGGTCAATGTCGCCAGCACGCCCACCCGGAAGGAGAGCGAGAAGCCGTCGACGAATTTCCTCTGGTCGAGGATCGCCGCGAACCATTTCAGGCTGTAGCCCTCGGGCGGAAACGAGGGGATTTCCTGACGGAAGAAAGCGAGCCACACCACGAAGATCAGCGGCAGCAAGATGTAGGCCAGCGCGACGCCAGCCGCGCCGTTCAGCGCCCAGCGTCCCGCGCGGCGGCGGATGACGGCGAGGCTCGTCACTGGACCGCGGGCCTCCAGGCCCGCCTCATGAGATGAGCGGGCCTGGAGGCCCGCGGTCTAATGAGGTGTGTCATCACAGCTCGTTCTTGTGGAAGCGGCCGCCCTTCACGATGGCCGACAGATGCGGGCCGCCGTCCTTGAACAGGCCGAGGTTCTTCAGCGGATCGCCGTCGACGACCAGGAGATCGGCAAAGGCGCCGGGTTCGATCACGCCGAGCTTGCCCTCCTGGCGCACGACCTCGGCGCCGATCAGGGTCGCCGAGCGGATGACGTCGATGGCGGGCATCACCTCGCCGCGGATCTGGAACTCTCCGGTCTGCTCGTCCTCGAGTGCGCCCAGGAGATCGGAGCCGTAGGCCATCTTCACGCCGGCCTTGCGGCAATGCTCGAGTTCGGCGAAGCCGTACTCCAGCACCTCGTCGTTCTTCTCCAGCATCTCGGCCGGCATGCCGAGTTCCTTGGCGCGGCGCTTCATGGCGTCATAGGTGACCAGATTGGGGATCATGTAGACGCCCTTCTTGGCCATCAGCCTGGCCGTGGGCGCATCCACCAGATTGCCGTGCTCGATGGTGCGCACGCCGCAATTGACGGCGCGGGTGATCGCCTCGGGCGTATAGGCATGGGTCAGCACGTAGCGGCCGAAGGCATGCGCTTCCTCGACGGCGGCGGTGATCTCCTCGACCGTGAACTGCAGCGATTCCAGCGGGTCGTAGGGCGAGGCGACACCGCCCGAGACCATCAGCTTTACCTGGTCGGCGCCCTGGCGCATCTGCTCGCGGGCGGCCTTGCGCACCTCGTCGGGACCGTCGGCGATGCAGCGGATGAACACCATGCCGTTGCAGCAGAGGCAGGGCGGGCCGATGTCGGTGCGGCGGTTGCGGTCGTTGTGGCCGCCGGTGGGCCCGATCGAGCGGCAGGAGATGAAGAGGCGTGGGCCCGGGATCAGGCCCGATTCGACGGCAGCCTTGGTGCCCCAGTCGGCGCCGCCGGCGTCGCGCACGGTGGTGAAGCCGCGATCGAGCATGCGCTTCAGGCGTCCGGCGGAGCGCGCCATCATCAGCGTCAGCGGCACCGCCTCCATGCGGTTGATGTAGACCTCGCTGTGATGGGTGTGGACGTGGCAGTCGATCAGGCCTGGCATCAGGGTGCGCTTGCCGCAATTCACGACCTGGGCCTTGGCCGCCTTGATCGGCTTGGCCGACACTTCCTTGATGCGATCGCCTTCGACCAGCACTTCGTAGCCGCCACGCGCCTCTTTCCAGCGCGGATCGAGCAGATTGAGATTCTTGAACAGCAGGGACATCGGAAACCTATTTCAACGCATTCTTATGAAATTTGCCGGCCTTCATGATCATCGGCAGATGCGCCCCCTGGTCGAGGAAGAGTTCCAGCTTCTTGAGCGGATTGCCGTCGACCACGATCAAATCGGCGAAGGCGCCCGGCTCGACGATGCCGAGCTTGCCCTCCTGGCGCAGGATCTCGGCGCCCACGATCGTTGCCTGCCGGATGATCTCCAGCGGCTTCAGAACCTCGGCACGGAACATGAATTCCCGGCTCTGTTCGACCTGGAGCGGTCCCAGGAGATCGCTGCCGTAACCCACTTTCACGCCGGCCTTCTTGCAAATTTCGAGCGAGCGCAGGGCGCCGTCGAGCACGATGTCGTTTTTTTCCAGCATATCGGCGGTCATGCCGAAGCTCGCGGCCTTCTCCTTCATCACGAAGTAGGTGACGAGGTTGGCGATCATGTAGCCGCCCTTCGACGCCAGCAGCCTGGCCGATTTGGCATCGATCAGGTTGCCGTGCTCGATGGTGCGCACGCCGTTGCTGACGGCGCGGGTGATGGCTTCGGGCGTATAGGCATGGGCCAGCACGTAGCGGCCGAAGTTTTTGGCCTCGTCGGTCGCGGCGGCGATCTCGGCCTCGGAAAACTGCAGCGAATCCAGCGGATCGTAGGGCGAGGCGACGCCGCCCGAGCACATGATCTTCACCTGGTCGGCGCCCTGGCGCATCTGCTCGCGCACGGCCTTGCGCACCCCGTCGGCGCCGTCGGCGATGGCCATGCTGTAGACCATGGCGTTGCAGCAGCCGCAGGAGGGCATGCCCTGGTCGGTACGGCGGCGGGAATCGCTGTGCCCGCCGGTCGGGCCGATAGCGCGGCCGGAAATGAACAGGCGCGGACCGGGGATCAGGCCGGCTTCGACGGCGGTCTTGATGCCCCAATCGGCGCCGCCGGTATCGCGCACGGTCGTGAAACCGCGGTCGATCATGCCTTTCATGAGGTCGGCGGCACGCGCGGTGAGCAGCGTCAACGGCACCGATTCGAGGTTGCGGATATTCACCTCGCTCAGGAAGACGTGGACGTGGCAGTCGATCAGGCCCGGCATCAGGGTGCGCTTGCCGCAGTCCACGACCTGGGCGTCCCTGGATTTGATCGGCTTGGACGATACTTCTTTTATGAGCTGGCCCTCGACCAGCACCTCGTAGCCACTGCGCGCCTCGGTCCAGCGCGGGTCCAACAGGTTGAGATTCCTGAACAAATACTGCGACATCGACGCCCCTTTGAATCCGGCGCGTACCCTACGCCGGCCGCTGCTTTGGCGCTACAGTCGGCGCACCATGCGCCGCATCGTCGTCTTCGGAACCACAGGATCGGGCAAGAGCTGGCTGGCCGAACGGCTCGTCGCCGAGAAAGGCCTGCGCCTGGTCGAACTCGATGCGCTGTTCTGGGGGCCGGACTGGCAGCCGGCGCCGCTCGATCTCTTCCGCCACCGCGTCGAATGCGAGACGCGCGACGGTGACTGGATCGCGGTCGGCATTTACGGCCAGGTGCGCGACATCGTCTGGCAGCGCGCCGACACGCTGGTCTGGCTCGACCTGCCGCTGCCTCTGGTGATGTGGCGCCTGTTCTGGCGCACGTTGCGCCGGATCGTGACGCGGGAAGACTTGTGGGGGACCGGCAATCGCGAGTCGCTGCGGCGGACCCTGCTCAGCCGCGATTCCATCCTGCTGTGGGCGCTGAAGACCCACGGCCGCAACCGCCGTCGCTTCGGCGCGGAATGCAGCAATTTTGCCGCGGGCCGAACGGTGATCCGCCTCAGGAACTCGCGCGACGTCGAGCGTTTCATCGCGGGCCGCGCCAGCTTCGCGCAGCCATTGGCTGCCTGAAGCATGTCGGTCCATAGCTTCTCGTGCCTTGACGGCCACACCTGCGGCAACCCGGTGCGGCTGGTGGCGGGCGGCGCCCCCCTGCTCGAGGGTGCGACCATGAGCGAACGCCGGCTCGACTTCCTCGCGCGCCACGACTGGATCCGCAAGGCACTGATGTTCGAGCCGCGCGGCCACGACGTCATGTCGGGCTCGATGCTCTACCCGCCGACTCGGCCCGATTGCGACGTCGGCATTCTTTTCATCGAGGTGAGCGGCTGCCTGCCGATGTGCGGCCACGGCACCATCGGCACCGTGACCATGGCGGTGGAGAACGGGCTGGTTTCGCCCGCCACGGCAGGCGTACTCAACCTCGACACGCCGGCCGGCCGTGTGGTGGCGCGTTACGAGCAGAACGGCCGCTTCGTCGAGAGCGTGCGGATCACCAATGTCGCCTCGTATCTGGCGATGAGCGACGTCACGGTCGAGGTGCCGGGCCTGGGCGAACTCACCTTCGATATTTCCTACGGCGGAAATTTCTACGCCATCCTCGAGCCGCAGAAGAACTTCGCCGGCCTCGAAGCGATGACGGCGGGCGACGTGCTGCGCTATTCGCCGGTCGTGCGGAAGATCCTGAATGACAAGGTCCTGCCCGTGCATCCCGAGAACCCGACCATCAAGGGTATCGGCCACGTGATGTGGACGGGCAAGCCGCGCGATCCCCGGGCGCATGCGCGCAACGCCGTGTTCTACGGCGACAAGGCGATCGACCGCTCCCCCTGCGGCACCGGGACGTCGGCGCGCATGGCCCAGCTCGCGGCGCGGGGCCGGCTCAAAATTGGCGATGAATTCGTGCACGAAAGCATCATCGGTTCGCTGTTCGATGGCCGGGTCGAGACGGCGGCCCGCGTCGGTAATCACGAGGCCATCGTGCCGTCGATCTCGGGCTGGGCCCGCCAGCACGGCATCAACACGATCTTCGTCGACTCCCGCGATCCCTTCGCGCATGGGTTTTCGGTGATCTAGAGGTTACTCCGCGGCCTTGATCGCCGGCGCCGGTGGACGGATGCTGCCCTTGGCGAACATCGCATCGATCTCGGAGGCGCTGAACCCCAGCTCGCGCAGGATGTCCGGTCCATCCTCGCCGATGTGCGGCGCGTGCTGCTGCGGTTCGTGCGTCGCAGCGGGCGGCAGTCCGGGAATGTTGGCGACCGGCATGCGGCCGAAACCGTCCTGCTCGATCCAGTCGACCGCACCCGACTCCTTTACATGCGGATGGTCGAGATAGTCGGTGTAGTTGTTCACCCGCTCGCAGAACACGTCCTTGGGCTGCAGGATGGCGATCCATTCCTCGGTGGTCCTGGTCGGCATCGTCTCGTTCAGCGCCTTGATGATCCTGGGCGCGTTCTTGATGCGGTCGTTGTGGCCCTGCAGGTCGGGATCGTCGGCGATGTCCTGGCGGCCGATCAGCTCGAACAGCAGCCGGAAGTGATGCGGCCGCATGGCGCTCACCATGATGTAACCGTTCTTCGTCTTGTAGCTGCCGGCCGGCATGTAGAGGACCGGTGGTGCGCCCTTGGAGAATATCCATTCCATCAGCTTGGCGCCCTGGAAGGCGGCTGCCGAGCGCATCAGGCTCGAATCGATGAAGCAGCCTTCGTTGTAGCGGAGCTGTCGCATCAGCGCCGGCGCCAGCGCCTGGAAAGTGTAGAGGCCGGTCGTGACGTCGACGGCGATCATGCCCTGACGCCACGGCGTACCGTCCGGCATCCTGTTCATCACCATCATGCCGCTGAAAGCCTGGATGAGGCCGTCGACTGTCGGCCGCTTGCTGTAGGGCCCGGTCTGGCCGAAGCCCGAGACCGAGCAATAGATGACGCTCGGATTGACCTTCTTGATGTCCTCGTAGCCGAAGCCCAGCCGCTGGATCACGCCGGGGCGGAAACTCTCGATCACCACCTGGGCTTTGGCCGCCAGTTTCTTCACCACGGCGATGCCGTCGGCCGACTTGAGATCGAGGGCGATGCTGCGCTTGCCGCGGTTGAAGGCGACGGAATGGGCGCAGTGATCGCCCTTCAGTTCACCGAGCGCCCGGCCCCAGTCGCCCTCCGGCGGCTCGACCTTGATGACATCGGCGCCGTGCAGGGCAAGCAACATCGAGGCGTGCGGCCCCGCGATGCCCTGCGTGAAGTCGAGGACGGTGATGCCGTCGTAAGCGCCCTTGATCGTCGTCACTGAGATCCTCCCGAGGGCGCTGAACGTACGTTTACCGGCGCCGTCGATGCAAGGGCTGCCCTGCAGGGAAGCCATGCGCGCATGAAGAAAAGTTACGGAAAGCGGAACACAAGCTCGCTTGAGGCGATGGGTCGGCTGCGATCAAATAGGTGCAAATGCACTTATTCGGGAGCCAGCCATGACCGCTCTTCCGCTGCCGATCGCGGCCCTCGCCGCTGCGAGCTACGTGGTGCCTGCACTGGTGGCGCCGTTCTTCCGCCGATTGATGCTCAATCCGCGACGCCATGTGCGACCGCCGCCGGTACTCGCACTTCCGCCCGCCGACGAGCGCATCGATCTCGGCGATGGCCTCGTCGCCTGGCGATGGGGCCGTACGGGAAGAGCGGTGCCGACGGTTCTGCTGGTCCATGGCTTCGAGGGCAACCGCTCACAGTTCGGGGCGATCATAGACGCGTTGCTGGCGCGCGGCTTCGCCGTCGTGACGCTCGACGTGCCGGCGCACGGCGAGTCGGCGGGCCGCGAACTCACTGCGGTGAAGTTCATCGCCGCGATCGAGCGGACGCTGCAGCAGCTGGGGCCGATGCATGCCGTCGTCGGCCATTCGATGGGCGGCGCCATGAGCCTGTTCACGATCGCCCATCATGGCGGTGTCGGCCGCGTGGTGCTTGTATCGGCGCCCTCGGGTCTTCATCGCGAACTGCGCCGCTTTGCCGGCGCCGTCGGACTATCCGCGCGCGGCACCGCGGCCTTCATTGCGTCGGTCGAAAATCACGTCGGCCGGCCGGCGGCGGATTTCGACGTCCGTCACATCGCCGGCAAGGTCGACCTGCCCGTGCTGCTGATCCACGACCAGAACGATCGCCAGGTTCCTGTCGCCGAAGCCGCGCGCGCGGCGCACGCTTTGCCGACGGCGGAACTGATGGTGACACATGGGCTCGGCCACAACCGCCTACTGGCCGACAAGGCCGTGGTGACCGCGATCGTGGGTTTCGTCGCCGGCTCAGGCGACGACGGGAAGGGTCTCGATCTCGTAGCTGTGAGAGATCTTGCGGCCGAGCACCGGGTCGTCGAGTTCCATCTCGAAGCGATGTGACGACCGGATCGCGCCGATGGCGGGCATGGTGCCGCAGAACATGACGGTGCCCATCGGCAGGCGTTCGTTGTCCCGCCAGCCGAAGATCAGCTCGCGCGGGTCGCGGATCCTTGCCAGCGGGCCCTCCTGGTAGAGGACGCGTTTGCCGTCCTCCTGGATGAAGCTGCGCAGCATCAGCCTGTCCCAATGCGGCTCGACTTCCTCGAAGCGCCAGGCGGTGCGGCCGATCGGCTTGGCGCACATCTGCTTGGAAATGGCGATGCCGTAGCTCTCGACCTTGCGGTCGGTGTGATCGGCGCCGACCGTGACCCACAGCCGGTCGGCCGCGCCGATCAGCACCGGCTCGACCTCGCCCGTACTGTCGTCGCCCAGCACCTGGATGCTGTCGGCCTGGGTCAGCATCTGGGCAGAGGCGCGATAGTAGATCGGCACCCGCGACGGCGGCTGGACGCCGATCGCCTTCAGCTCCTCGATGTGATGATTGAGGGCTCCCACGTCGCGGCCCGTCCAGCCAGCGATCACCAGATCGTTTATGTCGACGACGACTTTCTCCACCGCGCCCTTGGCGTGGCCTTCGAATTCCAGCCGCGTCATCGTCAGAGAACGGCGAGCTGCGAATTCAGGAGATCGGTCACCAGCATGTAGCCCGGCGCGTGGGTGATGCAGAACGCGGGCTTCACCGTCGCCACGACCGACTGCGGAGTAACACCGCAAGCCCAGAACACCGCGAATTCGTCGT
>JAUXST010000872.1 GCA_030679805.1 Reyranella sp.
GAGCCGGCGCTGGCGGGGCCAGCCATAGCCGAGGGCGCGCGGCGGCTGGGGGCCACGATCCATCAGGACTGCGCGGCCCGAGGCCTCGAGACGGAGGCCGGCAAGGTCTCGGGCGTCGTCACCGAGAGGGGTTCGATCCGCACCCAGGCCGTGCTGTGCGCGGGCGGCGCCTGGAGTTCGCTGTTCTGCCGCTGGCACGGCATCCGTCTGGCGCAGGCCAGCGTGCGCTCGACGTCGTTCGCGACCGGCACCGCGCCTGCGGTAACCGACGGCGGCCTGTCGATGCCCGACGTCACCATCCGCCGCCGTCTCGACGGTGGCTACACCGTGGGCCTGGGCGGGCGCGGCCTGGTCGAGCTGTCGCCGCAGGGTCTGCTCTATGCGCGCCAGTTCTGGCCGACCTTCAAGAAGCGCCACGCGGGACTGAAATTCTCCGTCGGCCGCTCGTTCTTCGAGGGACCGGAGGCCTTGTCACGCTGGGCGCTCGACCGGGTCTCCCCTTTCGAGCGGCAGCGCACGCTCGACCCGGCACCGGATCCGGCGCTGGTGCAGCTCGGACTGACGCGGCTCGCTGAATATTATCCGGCGCTCGTCGGCCTGAAGCCGATGCAAGCCTGGGGCGGCCTCATAGACTCAACACCCGATGGGATACCAGTGATTTCGGCGGTGGAGTCGCTGCCCGGACTCCACCTTTCGACCGGCTACAGCGGCCACGGCTTCGGAATCGGGCCAGCAGCGGGGCGGCTCGCCGCCGACTTGATCGCCGGCGATCCGCCGATCGTCGATCCCTATCCTTATCGCTATAGCCGCTTCGTCGACGGCACCGACCTCGGTGCGCCGGGCATGATGTAGAGTTCACGACCCACCAAGCATAGCGAGTCCGTAGATTTGTTAGGCTTAGGAGGCTGACATCACATGTGGCGGCACGCGAAAGACGCCTTTGATACATGTGAGATCGCGTACGGCGAGCTGAATATGAGTCTTCTCTGCAAAGCCCGCGCCTTCATACGCCGGATCACCTTCTACAAAAACACCACGTACTGTTTGAATCGATTCGGCATTCTGCTGATCTCGCAGTCGATGCAGGTAGTTGATCACGGCGCAGTCAAGTTTCTTCAGCTGCTTTCCATTTTTCGGCATTACCGCATGGGCAGCATCGAAAGCACGGCGGAGAAAGGAAAATGCACTCCGCGTTTGCTGAATACCGGCGCTGGTAGTGAGATCCAAGCACAGTCCAAGATCAATGACCGCTCCTACGACGTGCACACTCCCTCTGTGCTTTTCGCGCTTCATTTTTTCGCGCGCGAACTCCACTCCTCGCTGTGGATTAGATTCCCAGAAATAGACGCCTTCACCCAGCCAGTCATAGTTGTTTTGGCTCTTTAGAAACGGTTTACCGGCGAGCACGCGATCAGCGGTCGCTTTGCTACAACCGTGGAATCCCAACACGAGACCGCCTGATAACCTATGCATATGCGACTACTTCTTATCGCGATCACTGTACTTTTCCGTAAGCTTTCCAGTCTTCGGAGTGATGAAGCCACCTTTGGCAAGATACTCCCGAGCGGTACCCGCGCTTTTGGTAATTTTACTAGTCTGGACTTCGGCCGCCTTCGAAAATGCGCGTGCATCTTGCTTGTCCAAGATTCGCGGACCTCGCGACGCGGAAGCTGAGAATTGGTTCTTAGACATGGCTAAATCCTCTGATCCATCTCCAGCGCCGGTTCCGGCACGTCGACGCAGCCGATGATGCGAGCGGGCACGCCGGCTGCGGTGCAACCGGCCGGCACAGGCGCGAGCACCACGCTACCGGCCGCGATCTTGGCGCAGGCGCCGATCTCGATGTTGCCCAGCACCTTGGCGCCAGCGCCCAGCAGCACGCCGCGGCGTACCTTGGGATGACGGTCACCGCGTTCCTTGCCGGTGCCGCCGAGCGTCACGCCATGCAGCATGGAGACGCCGTCTTCGACCACGGCGGTCTCGCCGATCACCACGCCGGTACCATGGTCGATGAAGATGCCCTTTCCGATCACCGCACCTGGATGGATGTCGAGGCCAAACAGGGCACTCGCCCGGCTCTGCAGGAAATGCGCAAGCGTCTGGCGCCCCTGCAGCCACAGCCAGTGGGCGGCACGATAGGTCTGCAGAGCGTGATAGCCCTTGAACCAGAGCAGCGGGTCGAGATGGCTGGTGCAGGCAGGATCGCGGTCGGCCACCGCCACGATATCGGCACGTGCGGCAACGGCGATGGAGGGGGCAGCGGCGAAGGCCTCGTCGAAGGTCTGGCGAATAAGGGCGGCAGGCACCTCGGTCGTCCCGGCGAGCCGCGCGAGGTGATAGCTCAACGCACTCTCGAATTTCGGCTGACTGAGGATGGTGGCGTGCAACAGCCCTGCCAGCACCGGTTCGGCCGCGGCGGCGGCTTGGGCGGCCTCGCGGATCCGCGCCCAGACGGGGTCGACCGCCCTCAAATCAGCAGATCTGGGCTCGGCCGGATTCTTGAGTAATACACTATCCATGGCGCTCTCCTTCGGTCCATCGCCCTGCCCCGCAGGATCCCCTGGACCGATCGATACGCCTCCCGATGCAAAGTCTACGTCGAACGCCCCATCCGTTCAATTCAGGGGGAGGCGCAATTCGACGATGTTTCTCAGCGGGCGGCGCGGGCTTCCAGTTCCTTGATCAGCGGCTCCACGGTGCCGCCGTTGTTCTGAATGTAGGAATTGAAATCCGAACGTCTAGTCATGACCATGCTGACGCCCTCGACCTTGACGTCGGAAATGACCGGCCCCTGGCTGCCGTTACGCACTTCCCATTCGAGCTTGATCGGCTGCCCGGTACTCTGGTTGAGGCGGCTGTCGACGATCGTGACGCCGTTGGGGCGCGTGGTCACCTTGCCGACGGTGAGGGTCTGGCCGGCATACTGGCCGAAACGCTCGCTATAGGCGCGCGCCTCGGCCGTCTCCACCGCCGTAAGGAAGCGGGTACGCTGGGCTTCCGTGGTCTGGTTCCAGTGCGTCCCAAGTGCCGAGCGCCCCATGGCGTTCATGTCGAAGTTCGCCTGAAGGACCTTCTTGATGGCGTTCTGACGGTCCGCACCGTTCTTGGTCTTGACGATCTCGATGACCTCCGCGGCGACCGTCTCGATCAGCTTGGCCGGGTCGGCAGCGGACGCGGGCAGGGCGAAGAAAGTGACCGCGGCGCTGGCGGCCAGGCACAGTACGACACGACGTATGGCGAGCAGCGACACTGTTCGTTTCCTAAAAATGAATTCGGACGAGGGGTTCTAGCGCACCAGCGCGAGGTTGTCGCGGCGCTCCAGTTCACTCTTGGTGTCAGTCTTTTCACGCCGTTGGCGGATCAAGTCGGCACGATTCTGCGTGTAGGCGCTGCGCAGGGCGGCATAGTAATCGAGGCTGTTCTTCTCGAGATCGTCGAGCGCAAAGATCGTCCGCGACCGGTAGTCGATCACGTTCATGCCGTAGCGCGCGGCCTGGTAGGCGGTCCAGTCGACCGCCAAATTGAAGGTCAGGATGCGGAACGGGTCGACCAGGTAATCGATCATCAGGCCGGTGCCGTCACGGGCGTTGGACGGCCCGATGGCCGGCAGCATGAGATAGAAGCCGCCGTTCTCCGGCTCGACGCCCGCATAAAGGCCGATGGTCTTGCCGGCGTCCTCCTTGGTCCGCTCGAGGCCGAGCTGGGTGGCGACGTCGAACAGGCCGGCAATGCCGATGGTCGAATTCACGAGAAAGCGCGCCATGGTGGTGGCGGCGCGGTGGGGATTGCCCTGGACCACCTCGTTGATGGCCGTCACCGGCTCGCCGAGGTTGTCGAGCAGGTTGCGCACGCTCTTCTGCGCCGGTTCCGGCACCCAGTCGCGATAGATGACCGCGACGGGACGCAACGCGATGATATCGACGACGCGATTGAGCGAAAACAGGATACGGTTGGGGGTTTCGATCGGATCCCATACTTCGGTGGCGCCGGTGTCACCCGACGCACAACCGCTCACAAGCGCAGCGGCAGCAGTGATCGCGACAAGCGCGCGGCGGGCTTTCCGCATTATCGTTCCAGGCAAACTCTCGACCATCTACGCAAACCCCGGGGCCATCCCGCCGGCCCGGACAGACCAGGCCAAAATGCATGAAGCGGCGTTGGCTCGCCGCATTCTTGATGCAGTGTTGCATACGAACGCCGCAGTTAGAAGTGAATAGCCAAAGAGCACCCCCAACCTGTCGCTCGCAGGTCCCGTTAACCTATCTAGAATTTTGGCTTGCATACATAAAGATATGCTTATATATGCTCCCATATGGATCATCTTCTCAGCCTTCTGAGGGCAGCGGCCGAGGACACTAGGCTCCGTATCCTGGCGCTCGCGGCGCGCGAAGACCTCACCGTCAGTGACTATGTCCATGTGCTGGGACAGAGCCAGCCGCGGGTGTCTCGCCATCTGAAGTTGGTGGTCGAGGCGGGCCTTCTGGAGCGCTTCCGCGAAGGCCAATTCACCCGCTTCCGCCTGGTTACCTCGGGCGACGACGCGGCACTGGTCCGCGAGTTCGTGCGCCGGCTCGATCCCAAGCACCCCCGCATCGCCGCCGACCGGACGCGGCTGGATGCCCTGCAACAGCGCCGTCAGAACGCGGCAGCGCGCTTCTTCCGCGACAACGCCCAGCGCTGGGACGAATTGCGCGCGCTGCATGTGGCCGATCGCGAGATCGAGCGTGCACTCGCCCATCACCTGCCGCTGGGCGCGCGGCGGCTGCTCGATATCGGCACCGGCACCGGCCGTCTGCTCGAAGTGCTGGCGCCCAGGGTCGAACAGGCCGTGGGCGTCGACCAGTCGCGCGAAATGCTGGCGCTGGCCCGCGCCAATCTCGCCCGCGCCGGCCTCGACAACGTCGAGATCCGCCAGGGCGACATGTATGCCCTGCCGTTCGAAGCCGACAGCTTCGATGTAGTGACCATCCATCACGTTCTGCATTACGCCGACGATCCGGCCGCTGCGCTCGCCGAGGCGGCACGCGTCGTGAGACCGGGCGGAACCGTTCTGGTGGTCGACTTCTCCCCGCACGACATGATCGAACTGAAGCGCGAGCATGCCCACGTCCATCTCGGCTTCGCCGACAACCAGGTCCAGGGCTGGTTGAAGAGCGCCGGCCTCACGGCGCTCGAACCCATCCACTTTCCCGGACGCCGGCTGATGACCGGCATCTGGCGCGGCGAGCGCGAGATCGCCCGGCATCCCGGCCATACGCCTGCCCTTTCGCACGGAGCTTCACGATGAGTCCCGGTACCGGCCCCCTCAGTGCAGGCCCCCTCGGCACAGGCACGTCCGAGTTTCCCGCCCGCGCACCGCAGCGACTCAGGGTCTCGTTCGAATTCTCGCCGCCCAAGACCGAAGCGGCCGAGCGCACCTTGTGGGAAACGGTGACCCGCCTGACGCCGCTTCAGCCGACGTTCTTTTCCGTGACCTACGGCGCGGGCGGCTCAACGCGCCAGCGCACGCACGAGACCGTCACGCGGCTCAAGTCCGAGACCGGCATCGATGCCGCCGCTCACCTCACTTGCGTCGGCGCGACCCAGGGCGAGATCGACGAAGTGGCGCGCGCCTATTGGGACGCCGGCATCCGCCACATCGTGGCGCTGCGTGGCGATCCACCCGGCGGCATGGGTGGCAAATACAGCGTCCATCCCGGCGGCTACGAGAATGCCGCCGCGCTGGTTGCCGGCCTGAAGAAGATCGGGAATTTCCAGATCAGCGTCGCGGGCTATCCCGAGAAGCACCCGGATTCGCCCGACACCAAGGCCGACCTCGAGAACCTGAAGCGCAAGGTCGACGCCGGTGCCGACCGCTGCATCACCCAGTTCTTCTTCGACGCCGACGACTTCCTGCGCTTCCGCGACCGCGCGGCCGCAGCCGGCGTCCATGTACCGATCGTGCCCGGCATCATGCCGGTGTCGAACTTCCAGGGCATCACCAAGATAGCCGGCCTCTGCGGCTCCAAGGTGCCGGCCTGGCTGGCCGAGCTGTTCGATGGCCTCGACGCCGACGTCGAGACGCGCCGCATGATCGCTGCCACAGTCGCCGGCGACCTTTGCCGCCGCCTACGTGACGAAGGCGTCGACCAGTTCCATTTCTATACGCTGAACCGCGCCGACCTCACCTTCGCGATCTGCCACCTGCTGGGCGTTCGCCCACCACGCAACGGAGCCCCCAAATGAGCCGCGCCGAGAAGGCCGACCTGCTGCGCGAGATCGGCGCCGAGCGCATCCTGGTGAAGGACGGGCCCTACGGCTCGATGATCCAGAGTTACAGGCTCGACGAAGAAGGCTTCCGCGCCGGGCGCACCTTCAGCCACGACCAGAAGGGCAACAACGACCTGCTCAACCTGACCCGGCCCGACATCGTGGGCGAGATCTGCAACGCCTACATCGACGCCGGTGCCGACATTCTGGCCACCAACACCTTCAACTCCAATGCGATCAGCCTCGCCGACTACGGCATCGCGGGCATGGCGCGCGAGATCAACATGGCCGCGGCCAAGCTCACGCGCGCCTGCGCCGATGCCGCCACGGCGCGCGATCCGGCCAAGCCGCGCTTCGTGGCCGGCGCTCTCGGCCCCACCAACAAGACCCTGTCGGTCTCGCCCAACGTCAACGATCCCGGCTACCGCGCCGTCGGCTTCGACGAGATGAAAGGCATTTACCGCGAACAGATCGAGGGGCTGCTCGACGGCGGCGTCGACTTCATCCTGATCGAGACGGTGTTCGACACGCTGAACGCCAAGGCCGCGCTCGTGGCCGCCGATGAAGCAGCCGAAGCGAGGGCTGAGGAACTGCCGGTGATGGTGTCGATGACGCTGACCGATCTTGCCGGCCGCAATCTCTCGGGCCAGACGGTCGAGGCGTTCTGGCACTCGGTGCGACATGCCAGGCCGCTCACCATGGGGTTGAACTGCAGCTTCGGCGCCACCGAACTGCACCCTTACGTGAACGCGCTCAACCCGCAGGTCGAGGGGATGCTCTGCGTCTATCCCAACGCCGGCCTGCCCAATGAACTCGGCCAGTACGACGAGCCGCCCGCCATGACCGCCAAGCTGGTCAAGGGTTGGGCCGAGAACGGCTGGCTGAACGTGGTCGGTGGCTGCTGCGGCACGACACCGGCCCACATCAAGGCGATCGCCGAAGCGGTCAAGGGTGTAAAACCCCGGCAATGGCATGCGCTACCACCAGCGCTACGGTTGTCGGGCATGGAAGCGGCGAGTTTCTTCTGATGGCTGACGATCAAGTGACAGAACAGACGACCGGTCCGCGCGCGACCTTCATCAACATCGGCGAGCGCACCAACGTCACGGGCTCGGCCAAGTTCAAGAAGCTGATCCTCGAGGGCGACTACACGGCTGCCGTCGAGGTCGCACGCCAGCAGGTCGACAGCGGCGCCCAGATCATCGACGTCAACATGGACGAAGGCCTGCTCGATTCCGAGAAGGCGATGGACACGTTCCTGAAGCTGATCGCGGTCGAGCCCGACATCGCCCGCGTGCCGATCATGATCGACAGCTCCAAGTGGAGCATCATCGAGGCCGGCCTGAAGTGCGTTGCCGGCAAGCCGATCGTGA
>JAUXST010000873.1 GCA_030679805.1 Reyranella sp.
CGAATGGCCATGCCAGCAGATCGATCTTGCCGCCCAGGCGCTGTTCGAGAATGGCCTTCGATTTCATGAACTGGTCCTGCACGAAGCGCTCGTAGGCCGGTGCCGCGAGACGGCGGCGCTCGACGTTGAAGTTCGGGTGCCAGAAGGTATGTGACTGCACATCGACGAGCCCGGATCCCTTCATTTCGGCGAGTTGTTCCCAAGTGAGCGCGTAGCTCGCATTCGAGATGGCCGAGGGATAGATGAACAGTGTGACGGGAATGCGGTGGCGTTTGATCAGCGGAAACAGGTCCGTGTAGACAGTGCGATGGCCGTCATCGAGCGTCAGCACAACGGCGCCGTCCGGCAGCGCGGCCTGGGGATCCGATAGGGACACGAGGAGATCGCGCAGAGGGATGACCTTGTGGCCACGCTCCTGCAGCGTCCGGAGCTGGGTTTCGAACACGGGCGTCGTCACTGTCATGTCGTCGGTGAGCGATGGGCCGAAGCGGTGATAGACGAGAATTGGAACGCGAAGCGGTGGATCCGCTGCTCTGGCCGATATGCCGACAATCAGCACGGCGATGGCAATTGCCATCGTCAGCAGTCTTCGAAGCGGCGGCCAGAATCCGACGGCAGCCAATGGCGCGCCGACAAGATCGAACATCAAGCATGATACCACCGAACAGGGCGGCAAGGTTGATCTATCGCAAGAACCGCCGACCCCGGCCCGAGGTCGCGGGTTGTTACTGCTTGTGACGGAAGAAGGTCGTCAGCACGAAGCGACGGCCGCGCGTCACCGGCAGGGCGATGTGCAGCAGTGAGCAAGAGAATACGGCCGCCGCGCCGCGCGGCGGGCAGACTCTGACACCGGCGTATTCCGGAAAAGAGAGTTCACCGCCGTCGAAATCGTCGTTGAGGTTGAGCGAGACCGCAAAGGATCTGTTGGATGTGGTCGGCGCGCCGTTGTCGCGATGGGCGCCGAAGAAGTGCTTGCCCTCGGCGCTGTAGGACAGCACGACATGCGAGTCGAAAGTGAATTCGCGATCGTACCCGAAGACCTTGGTGAGTTCGGGGCCGATGCGGTAGGCGAGGCGATCCGAGACCGCCTTCAGCATCATCGGCTCGACGATCGTGTAATCCTCGGTCTGCTTCAGGTGCGACACGTTGACGTTGCCGTAGCGGCTGGAGACGCCGCTATCCTGGTGATCGCCCTTGCCCCAGAGACGGATCAACTGGGTGCAGAAATCCGGTTCGAACACGCGCGGCAGGACCAGGACCGGCGCCATGGCGGTGCGCAGCACCAGGTCGGCGCCGCCGTTGGTACGCACGCTGTCGGCAACGGCGCCCATCGATTCGGCGGCGGCGAGGAGCGCGCGGGTGTCGAACGTGGTTGCGACCCGCTGGTTGGGGTCGAGGGCGATCACGCGCATGCGCAAGGCGGCGGCCGGGCCGAAACCGATGCCGCCGGCCGGGGCGAGCAGGGCGGGGAGAAATTTCCGGTCGGTATCGCAGAGCAGCAACGGTCCCTCGGGGCTGTCGCTGCCGCCCAGCTTCGACCAGAGCGCCGCGGCAGGCGCCACGCCATTGCCGGCCACCACAACCAGGGCGGCAGAGGCTGCCTTGCAGGCGCCGGCCAGGGCCTTGAACTGGCCGCCGTCGAGATTGCTGAGATCGTCGATCGCCAGCAGGGCCACGGGATCGCCGATGAAAGACCAGGTGAGCTTGCGCAGCTTGCCGTCGAGGCCGGGTAGCGCAAGGTCGGGAAGGCGATCACCAGGGCGAAGCGACAGCGCATTGGTCATCGGCCGTTGATCCCGAAATGGCCCGGGTGTCCGGAATAATGGTGGGCGCTGTAGGGATTGAACCTACGACCCCACCCGTGTGAAGGGTGTGCTCTCCCGCTGAGCTAAGCGCCCGGAAGGGGCGCGTATAGGGCGTATGGGCCGAATCGTCAACGGGCGGCGAGCTGTCTCAGGGTGTCGGGCAGGGCACTGAAACGGTCGATCACGGCATCGGCGCCCAGCTCGCTGGCGGGCCGGTCGGTGTAGCCCCAGCTCACCAGGATCGCTGGAATGCCGGCACGGTGGGCAGCCTCGGCGTCGTGGATCGAATCGCCGATCATGACGGTGCGCTCGGGATTGCCGCCCATGCGCTCGACCAGCATCAGGATGTGCTTGGGGTCGGGCTTGCGGACGGGGAAGGTGTCGGCGCCGGCCACGTCGGCGATCGGCGGCATCAGCTTCAGGTGTTCCAGGATGATGCGCGCCGGCCGCTCGAACTTGTTGGTGCAGACGCCCTGCTTCAGCCCGAGGCGGCCGAACCGGGTGACCACGTCGGCTACGCCGTCGAACGCCGTCGTGTGGCTCACAGGATCGGCCTCGTAGTAGCGCACGAATTCGCGGGTGGCGGCGGAGAGGGCGATATCGTCCAGCGTCCGGCCATTCTTGGCGAAGGCCTTGCCGATGGTCACCTTGCTGCCCTGGCCCATGAATATCCGGGCATCCTGGTCGGTGATGGGCGGCAGGCCGTGGTCGGCCAGCACGCGGTTTACGGCCACGCACATGTCGCGGGCGCTGTCGATCAGGGTGCCGTCGAGATCGTAGATCACGGTGTCGAAGCGGGCGGCGATGAGATTGTCGGCATTCGGATGCATGGGCTATTCCATAGCACATCCGTCTTGCGGGGCGTTCCGCCCCGTGGCATCGGACGGACATGACATCGCCCATCGCCGTGGTGGTGCTGGCAGCCGGCGCCGGCACACGCATGAAATCGACCCTGCCCAAGGTCTTGCATCCCCTGGCTGGCTGGCCGATGCTCCGTCACGTGCTCGGCAATGTCGGCCGGCTGAAGCCCTCCCGCATCGTGGGCGTGATCTCGCCGGGTGCCGAGGCGGTGGCCGGGGCCTTTGCACCCCATCCGACCGTCGTGCAAAAACGGCCCGTGGGGACTGGCGATGCGGCCAAGGCCGCGCTCGGCGCGCTCGAGGGCCATCTTGGGCAGGTGCTGATCGTGTTTGGCGACGCGCCGCTCGTCACCGCGGCAACCATGAAGAAGCTGATCGGCGCCTGCGCGCGCGCGAAGGCAGCCGTCGGCGTGCTGGGTTTCAGGGCGCGCGATCCGTCGCCCTACGGCCGGCTGATCGTCCAGGAGGGCGTGCTGGAAAAAATCGTCGAGAGCAAGGATGCCAACGTCGTCGAGAAAGCGGTCGACCTGTGCAATTCAGGCGTCATGTGTCTGGACGGCAGCCTGATCGCCGCGCTGCTGGGCGGAATCCGCAACGACAATGCCAAGCGGGAATTCTATCTGACCGACGCCGTGGGCCTCGCGCGGAAGGCCGGGCATCGGACCATTGCGGTCGAAGGCGACGAGGCGGAGTTCCAGGGCATCAATTCGCGTGCCGAGCTGGCGGTGGCCGAGCGCGCCCTGCAGGGACGGCTGCGTGCCGACGCGCTGGCCGCGGGCGTCACCATGACCGACCCGGAGACGGTATGGCTCGCGGCTGACACGCGATTTGCCGCCGATGTCTCGATCGGGCCGTGCGTACGTTTCGGGCCTGGCGTCAGCGTCGCGGCCGGCGTCCAGATCAAGGCGTTCTGCGACATCGAGGGTGCGCGCATCGGAAGGGGAGCCCTGATCGGTCCCTTTGCCCGTATCCGGCCAGGCTCGGAGGTGGGCGAGGACGTCCATATCGGCAACTTCGTCGAACTCAAGGCCACGCGCATGGCCCGCGGCGCCAAGGCCAATCACCTGGCCTATCTCGGCGATTCCGACATCGGGGCGGCGAGCAATATCGGCGCCGGAACCATCGCCGTGAACTACGACGGCTACGGCAAGCACCGCACGGTCGTCGGCCCAGAGGCGTTCATCGGCTCGAACAGCTCGCTGGTGGCGCCGGTGCGCATCGGGCGGGGCGCCAACGTGACGGCGGGCAGTGTGATCACCGAGGACGTGCCGGCGGGCGCAGTGGCCTTCGGGCGGGCCCGGCAGACGACAAAGAAGGGGCGGGCGGCACCGCTTCGTGCGAAACTGAAAGAGCGCGCGGCGGCTGCCAAGCGAGCCAAGAAATAGTTCCCCTTTTACGGATCGACCACCATGTGCGGAATCATTGGAATCCTCGGCAAGGCTCCCGTCACGCCCCTGCTGGTCGAAGCGCTGAAGCGCCTCGAATATCGCGGCTACGATTCGGCCGGCGTCGCAACGCTGGTGAACGGCCATATCGATAGACGCCGGGCCGAAGGCAAGCTGGTCAATCTCATGGCGCGGCTGGGCAAGGAACCGCTGGCCGGCACGATCGGCATTGGCCACACGCGCTGGGCCACGCACGGCAAGCCGTCGGAGCGCAATGCCCATCCCATCGCCACGGATCGGGTGGCGATTGTGCACAATGGCATCATCGAGAATTTTCAGGAACTGAAGGACGAACTCGTAGCCGAAGGCCGCACGTTCGACAGCGAGACCGACACCGAGGTGGTGGCGCAGCTACTGACGTCGCATCTAGAGCGCCAGATGTCGCCCGAGGAAGCGATGGGCAGGGCGATGGAGCGTCTGCGCGGCGCCTTCGCTCTGGTCGCCCTGTTCAGCGGCCGTCACGACATCCTGATGGGCGCCCGTCGTGGCAGTTCGCTGGCGGTGGGCTACGGCGACGGCGAGATGTACATCGGCACCGACGCGCTGGCGCTTGCGCCCTTCACCAAGCGGGTGAGCTATCTCGAGGACGACGACTGGGTCGTTCTGCGCTCCGACGGTTGTACCGTCTACCAGGGCCGAACAGAAGTGAAGCGCGAGATCCGCCAGAGCGGACTCTCCGGCGCCATGATGGGCAAGGGCAATCACCGTCATTTCATGCTCAAGGAGATCTACGAGCAACCAACGGTGATCGGCGACACGCTGCAGAGCTATCTCGATCCGGCGACGCGGGCGGTGACGCTTCCCGTCCTGCCTTTCGACTGGACCAAGGTGAGCCGCATCACCATCACGGGTTGTGGCACGGCCTGCTACGCCGGCATGGTGGCCAAGTATTGGTTTGAAAAACTGGCGCGCCTGCCGGTCGAGGTCGAGGTGGCGTCCGAGCTGCGCTATCGCGAGCCGCCGCTACCGGAAGGCGGCGTTTGCATCGCCGTCTCGC
>JAUXST010000883.1 GCA_030679805.1 Reyranella sp.
GAGAATCCCCGTCGCCTCAGCGAAGCCGCCCTCAGGGCGGCGCAGTCGAATCTCTCGACGGCGCTGCGCTCCGCTCAGTACGAAAGGACTTCTGTCTTCGGCTGTGCGGGCAGGCCGCTACTCTGCCGTCTTCTCGACCACGCCGATATACGGCAGGCCGCGGAAGCGATGAGCCCAGTCGAGCCCATAGCCCACGAGAAACTCGTCGCCGGCCTCGAAGCCGACGAAATCGGCCTCCAGCGCCGCGCGGCGCTTCGCCGGCTTGTCGAGGAGCGTGCAGATCCAGACCCGGCGCGCGTGGCGCTCGAGCATGAGCTTCTTGGCGAAGCTGAGGGTGAGGCCGGATTCCAGGATGTCGTCGACCAGCAGGACGTCGCGGTTGCGCACATCGTCGACGATGTCGCGCACGATGCGCACGCTGCCGCTGGTTTCGGTGCCGCTGCCATAGCTCGACAGCGTGAGGAAATCCATCGACCAGTCGGCGCCGGCCAGGCTGAGGGCGCGGATGAGGTCGGCGGCAAACACGAAGCTGCCCTTGAGCACCGAAACCACCAGCGTGTCGGCCGGAAGCTTGGCGGCCAGTTCGCCCGCCATGACATCGACACGGGCGGCGATTTCGGCGGCGGAAAAGCGGATCGAGACGGTCGGACGATTGGGCATGGCAGGGCTCGCTATTCGACGGCAGGTACGACGTCGGTGGTGCCAGGAGGCGGTTCGTCGAGTGCCTGGCTGAAGCTCACCCGGGCGCCCGGGCCGATCGGGCCCTTGACCAGCGGATAGGCGCGTTCGCCCAGCACGTCGTTGTTCTTCCTGAAGATCAGCCGCAGTCGGTTGGTCGACCCCGGCGCACGTCCGGCGTTGACGACCTCACCCTGGACGACATAGCGGCCGTCGATCCATTCGATCTTGCTGGCGTCGAGATCGATTTCGAGGCGCGCCTTGTTGGTTGGAGCAGGGGAGGCGGCCTTTGACGGCGCCACGGACTGGCTGCGAAAAGCGTCCAGCGTGAGGATCGGCCGCCAGGCGGGGGGAAGCCGGCCCAGGATCTGACCTCGCCAGACGACGGCCGCCGAGCCCACGACGATCAGGACGGCGGCAGCGCCCATCAGCCACCGACCCAGATGACGTTTCGGCTGAGGCCGCGTCAACGCGGGCAAGCCCGCTCCAGGCGACTGCGGACGGATGACGACATCCGGCACCGGGCCTTCCTGCGACGTGACGCCGGCCGGGGCAATGGGCGCCGCCTGGGGAGGCTCGAACCAGCGATGGTTGCATCGGGCGCACTGAACGGTACGGCCGGCGGGGCCGATCGCCGCTGGATCGACGGCGTAGCGGGCTCCGCAGTTTGAACAGGTGACGTGCATGATGAGCGGGGAGGTACCCCTAGATGTGCTTGCGGGCGAACGTTAGGCCACTAAAACTAGCCTTACAAGCAACACGGTCGTTCCCGTCCCTCATGTCCCTTCTCGATCCTTCCTTCGATCGACGTGCCCTTGCCGAGAGATCCCGGTGATCGGCCTTCGGCTGCGCTCGTTCTTCTTCAATGTGGGCTGGTATGTCGGGTCGGCGGTGATCGCCATCGTGGGCTCGCCGATCCTGGTGCTGCCGCGCCGCTCGGTGGTGGCCTGGTCGCATTTCTGGATCGCCTTCTGTCTCGGTTGGCTGCGCCTGACGTGCCGTCTCACCCATCGGCTGGGCGGTCTCGAGAACCTGCCGGCCGGTCCCGTGATCATCGCCTCCAAGCACCAGTCCACCTGGGAGACGCTGGCCTTCGCCCTGCTGTTTCCCAACGCCGCGATCGTGCTCAAGCGCGAGCTGTTGTTCATCCCCGTCGTCGGCTGGGCGATGGCG
The DNA here is from genome assembly GCA_030679805.1 of Reyranella sp. Classification (GTDB taxonomy): domain Bacteria; phylum Pseudomonadota; class Alphaproteobacteria; order Reyranellales; family Reyranellaceae; genus Reyranella. The sequence continues at coordinate 1,852 of JAUXST010000883.1, forward strand.
CGGGCCGGCCACATCGGTGTCGAGCGCGGCGACGGCGCGACAGCATTGCGTAGCCTGGTGCGACAGGCCAAGGCCGCGGTGGCCGAAGGCCGGTCGATCCTGATCTTTCCCGAAGGCACACGGACGCCGGTCGGCTCGGAGAGGCCCTATAAGTTCGGTGCGGCCGCGCTCTATCGCCAGCTCGGCATACCGGTCGTGCCGGTGGCGCTCAATTCGGGGGTCTTCTGGGGGCGACGTAAATTCATCAAATGGCCGGGCGTCATCGATGTCGAATTGCTTCAGGCCATCCCGCCGGGCCTCGACCGCAAGACCTTCATGGCGACGCTGCGGGAACGCATCGAGGGTGCCACCGGGCGACTGGTGGTGAGTGCACAACGAATACAACCTTAGGTTTGTTGTCCAAGAGTTATTCAACCGTTGAAATGGGCCTGGCTCATTTGCGGTTGGAGAGACGACATGTCGGTTGAGATTCACGTTTGTTGGCAAGGTGATCTGGTTGCGGATAAAGCCGAACTCAAGGCGGCGCTCGGCAGTCTCGGTTTTGAAGCGACGGTGCTCTACGACTTTAGCGAGGCTGAGGCGTTCTGGCCGATTGATCTGGCAGGACTCAAAACGGGAGTCGAAATTTACCTCGATGAAGATTTGGCAACAATTCGAGAAGATTATCCTGTTCTGACGGCCGCTCTGGAGGGTCGGGACCGTATGGCGACTTTTCGGTTCGGCGGAAATGCTGCCGAAGCAGGAACTGCGCTCGCCCTGGCGGCTGCGCTTACAAAGCTCAGCAACGCAATTATTTATGACCCACAAGGCGAAACCTTCATGTCGGCCGACGAAGCCGTGAAGGAGGCTCAAACCTTTTTTGAAGAAGCTGTGAAAGTGGGCGCGCAGCAGCGCGAGGAATAGGAACAAAAATAGAACATTTCTGTTGATATAGATGCCATCGACCCTTACCTTTGAGCGATGGAATGGGCGCCGGTTTCCCAGCGTATCTGGGACATGAAATATCGCTTCCGCGACACCTCCGGGCAGGCCGACGCCGACCTTGATGCGACGTGGTGGCGTGTGGCGCGGGCGCTCGCTGCGTCGGAGCGCGACCCTGAACTCTGGGCGGGGCGTTTCCACGAAGTCTTATCGGGATTCAAGTTCCTGCCCGCCGGCCGCGTCATTGCCGGTGCCGGCACGGGCCGCAGCGTCACCCTCTTCAACTGCTTCGTGATGGGAACGATCGGCGACGACATGTCGTCGATCTTCGAGAACCTGCGCGAAGCGGCGCTCACGATGCAGCAGGGCGGTGGGATCGGACACGATTTCTCGACGCTCCGTCCCCAGGGCGCGCCGGTAAAGGGCGTCGGCGCCGACGCCTCGGGACCGCTCTCGTTCATGGACGTGTGGGATGCGATGTGCCGCACCATCATGAGCGCCGGTTCACGGCGCGGCGCCATGATGGCGACGCTGCGCTGCGACCATCCGGACATCGAAGCCTTCGTCGACGCCAAGCGCGATCCCGCGCGACTGCGCATGTTCAATGTCTCGGTGTTGGTCACCGACGCCTTCATGAAGGCGGTGCAGGACGATGCCGATTGGACGCTCGTCTTCGGCGGGAAGACTTTTAGGACGGTGAAGGCGAAGGCGTTGTGGGAACGCATCATGCGTGCGACCTACGACTGCGCCGAGCCCGGTGTGATCTTCATCGACCGCGTGAACCGGCGAAACAACCTGCACTACTGCGAGACCATCCAGGCGACGAACCCGTGCGTTACGGCCGACACCTGGGTGCATACGGCGGGCGGTCCGCGCCAGGTGAGTGACCTGATTGGCCGGCCCTTCACCGCGCTGGTCGACGGCAAGCCCCACGCCAGCACTGATGCGGGCTTCTTCGTCACCGGGACAAAGCCTGTTCTGCGCCTGCGTACCGCAGCCGGTCAGAGTCTGCGGCTCACTGCCGACCATCGCGTGCTGAAGGTCGAGCGCCTGACCCGCTGGTCACGCGATACGAACTGGGTCGCCGCCGGCGATCTCCAGCCGGGCGATCAGATCGTTCTGCATGATCATCGCGCCGCGCCGCACTGGGAGGGCAGCCATGGCGAGGCCGAAGGCTATCTGCTCGGTCTGCTGGTGGGCGATGGCACGCTGAAAGAGGACAAGGCCGTCCTCAGCGTCTGGAAGCCGGCTCGAGTGGCCAATGGCGCAGCGGACAGTCTTGGCGTTGAGGGTGTCATGGAAGCGGCGCTCATAGCCGCGCGTTCTCTGCCGCACCGCGCCGATTTCGCCGGTTGGATGGAGGTGAAGGGCCGTAATGAATGGCGCCTGTCCCTCGGTGCCGTAAAGAAGCTCGCCGGCACGCTGGGCCTCGCGCCCGGTCACAAGATCCTGACACCGGCGATGGAAAAGACCTCGTCTGGTTTCTATCGCGGCCTGTTGCGCGGCCTGTTCGATTCGGATGGATCGGTCCAGGGCACGCAAGCCAAGGGGATCAGCGTCCGACTGAGTCAGAGTGATTTGGGAAACCTGGAAGCGGTCCAGCGCATGCTGCTGCGTTTCGGCATTGCCGCCACGATCTATCGCGACCGCCGGCCAGCCGGTCAGCGGCCGATGCCCGACGGCAAGGGCGGGATGCGTCTTTACGACAGCGCTGCCCAGCACGAATTGGTGGTCGCGGGTGAAAATGTCGGCATGTTCGCCGAGCGGATCGGCTTTGCCGACCGCGACAAGGCGCTACGGCTGCGTTGCCTGCTGACAAGCTATCGTCGCAAGCCTAATCGCGAGCGCTTCGTCGCCGATATCGAGAGTCTCGAGGCGGATGGCGTCGAAGCCGTCTACGACACGCAGATTCCGGGAATCAACGCCTTCGACGCCAACGGTCTGTACGTCCACAATTGTGGCGAGCAGCCGTTGCCGCCCTATGGGGCCTGCCTGCTGGGCTCGATCAATCTCGCGGCCTTGGTGAAGAAGCCTTTCGCGCCCGAAGCCGGTCTCGATCTCGAGGCGCTTGAACAACTCGTGCCTGTCGCTGTGCGCATGCTCGACAACGTGGTCGACGTCTCGCGCTTTCCCCTCGCGAGCCAAGAGAAGGAGGCCAAGGCTAAGCGCCGCATTGGTCTCGGTGTCACGGGCCTCGCCGACGCGCTGATCTTCTGCGGCGTGCGCTACGGCTCGCCCGAGGCGGTGCGGCTCACGCGCGAGTGGCTGGGCGCGGTCCAGCGCTTCTCCTATCTCGC
>JAUXST010000903.1 GCA_030679805.1 Reyranella sp.
CAGCATCGGCGAGGCGAGGTAGTTGGCGCGGGTCAGCGGATTGACGCGGCCTTCGAAGTTGCGGTTGCCGGAGAGCACCGAGCTCACGACCAGGTCGCCGTCGCCGATCGCCTTGGTGACGGGATCGGGCAGCGGGCCGGAGTTGCCGATGCACGAGGTGCAGCCGTAGCCCACCAGGTTGTAGCCGATCTTGTTCAGGTCCTACTGCAGGCCGGAGGCCTCGAGGTATTCGGTCACGACCTGCGAGCCCGGCGCCAGCGAGGTCTTCACCCATGGCTTGACCTTGAGGCCGTGCTTGACCGCGTTGCGCGCGATCAGCCCGGCGCCCAGCATGACGTAGGGATTGGACGTGTTGGTGCAGGAGGTGATGGCCGCGATCACCACGTCGCCGTGGCCGAGATCGTAGTCGGTGCCCTCGCACTTGATGCGCTTGCCGGCATCCTTGCGGTCGAATTCCTTCTCCATGTTGGCGACGAACTGCTGCGCCGCTTCGGAGAGCGGCACGCGGTCCTGCGGGCGCTTCGGTCCGGCGAGGCTCGGCACGACGTCGCCGAGGTCGAGCGAGAGCGTGTCGGTGAAGATCGGATCGGCCGCCTTCTTGTTGCGCCACAGGCCCTGCTTCTTGGCGTAGGCCTCGGTGAGCTTGGCCGCGGCGCCGCGGTTGGTCGTCTTCAGGTAGCCCAGCGTGATGGCGTCGACCGGGAAGAAGCCGCAGGTGGCGCCATATTCCGGTGCCATGTTGGCGATGGTGGCGCGGTTGGCGAGCGGCATTTCGTCGAGGCCCTCGCCATAGAATTCCACGAACTTGCTGACCACGCCCTTCTTGCGCAGCATCTGCGTGACCGTCAGCACGAGGTCGGTCGCGGTTGCACCTTCCGGCAGCTTGCCGGTCAGCTTGAAGCCCACGACGTCGGGGATCACCATCGGTTGCGCCTGGCCCAGCATCGCGGCCTCGGCCTCGATGCCGCCCACGCCCCAGCCGAGAACGGAGAGGCCGTTCACCATCGTGGTGTGCGAGTCGGTGCCGACCAGCGTGTCCGGATAGGCGATCGTCTCCTTGCCTTCCTTCTTGGTCCACACGACCTGCGCCAGGTACTCGAGGTTGACCTGATGGCAGATGCCGGTGCCCGGCGGCACGACGCGGAAATTGTCGAACGCCATCGCACCCCAGCGCAGGAACTGGTAGCGCTCGAGGTTGCGCTCGTATTCGAGCTTCACGTTGGCGCCGAAGGCGCTCGAGTTGCCGAAGTTGTCGACGATCACCGAGTGGTCGATGACGAGATCGACCGGGACCAGCGGGTTGATCTTCTTGGCGTCGCCGCCCAGCTTGCCCATGGCGTCGCGCATCGCCGCGAGATCGACCACGGCCGGCACGCCGGTGAAGTCCTGCATCAGCACGCGGGCAGGGCGGAAGTTGATCTCCTTGACCGATTTGCCGCCGTTCTTGATCCAGTCGGCGAAGGCCGCGATGTCGGCCTTCTTGACCGTGGTGCCGTCCTCATGGCGCACGAGGTTCTCGAGCAGGACGCGCAACGAGAAGGGCAGGCGGCTGAGGTCGCCGACCTGCTTCTCGACCGCCTTGAGGCTGAAGTAGGTATAGGTCTTGCCGCCGACCTTCAGTGTTTTGCGGGCCTTGAAGCTGTTGGGATGGGCGGCGGCCATGGTCGGATACTCCTGGAAGTCGGTTTTGTGCGGGTCGGTGGCAAAATAGGGGCATGGACCGGCGCAAGCAATCGGCTAGGCAATCGGCGGATGCGGGCGGTTGGCCCTTGTGCCAGATTGACCCGATGCAACGGGCAATCGTGAAGGTGATTGGGGCTTTTACGGCCCTCGCCATGACGTCGGCCGAGGCCGCGGCGCAGCGCAACGCCACCGACTGGGACCCGTCCGCGCGCGCGTTCGACCAGCGGCCGGCGGGAAGCGGCGGCTCCGGGACTTCCGCGACGCGCAACAATACCTTGGATGCCCTCGACAAGATCCTGTCGAGTTCCAAGCTCTCGGCCCTCGATCGCTCGCTCTATCTCGGCATCCGGGCCTATCAGTTGAGCCGCCTCGGCCGCGAGGCCGACAGCCGCAAGGATATCGACGAAATGGGCAAGGTTCTGCCCAGCGGCTGGCAGATGGTGCTGTCGAGCACCCTGCCCGAGCTGGCGGGCGACGGCGACCGTGCAGCGGCGCTGCGCACCCTCGACCATGCACTGCTGAACAAGCCGGGCGATCCCTGGCTGGCGATCGCCCAGGCGCAGGTCTACATGCAGATCGCCGATTTCCAGCGCGCGCTTGGCCTGCTCGACGGAGCGCTCGCCGGCGTCACGGCCGAGGCCGATCGGCGTACGGCGCTGTTCCTGCGCGGCCACGCCAACTTTGATCTCGGCCGCTACGCCGAGGCGGCCGGCGATTTCGAGGCCTCGCTGGACAGCCGCACGACGCTGAAGGCGCGGCTGTCGCCGCTGCTGTGGCGCTACGCCGCCCAGGTTCGCGCCCATACCCCCGGCAAAGGCGACGCGCGTGCTACCCTCGGGCGGGAGTTCGGCAAGGAGGATCTCGGCGAGTGGCCCGGCCCGATTGCCAAGTTCCTGCTGGGCAAGCTTTCAGCCGGCGAACTGGAGGTTGCCGCCGAAACCGGCGAAGCCGCCAAGCGCGCCAACGGCAAGTGCCCATCGGCGTTCTTCATGGGCATCGACGCGCTCCGCCGCGGCGACAGGCAGCGCGCCCGCGAACAGTTGCAGCTCGCCCAGGCGCGCTGTCCGACCGTGTCGGAGTTCAACTGGGCGGCGGCGAGCGAGCTGAAGCGGCTTTAACCGCGTCTCAATCTGACAGAGCCAACGGCGCTATGAAGCGCGCGACTTCGGACAGCACATAGCCCGGCTGCTGCAGATGGGGGCTGTGGCCGCAGTCCGGCACCAGCCGGGTTTCGCAATAGCCGCCGACCTTTCCAGCGATGATGCCGAGCTGCAGCTCGCTGCCGTAGTCGTCCTCCTCGCCCTGGATCGCCTGCACCGGGACCACAACGCCGGCTAACCGTCCGTTGGCATCCATCGGCTCGAAGCCCGGCGCCAGCCAGGCTTCCGACCACAGGCGAAAGCAGCCGTCGACATTGTCGCCGTGATACTTAACCAGCCGCCGGCGCAGGTCGCCGGTGGCAAAAGTCTCGCGGGCACGGCGGATACTGTCGATGCACACGGCTTCGTTGACGGCGTGGGCGGCCAGCGTCACCACGGCGCGCAGCGGCTCGGGGTCCGATGCGGCGTAGTTGAGGGCGATCGTGCCGCCGTCGCTGTGGCCGACCAGCACGCAGTCCGTGACGTCGAGCGCCTCGAGCAGGCGCGGCAGAACGTCGTCGGCCTCGATCTCCATGTAGCGGACGCCGGGATCGGACGGCCACGGGGTCGAGCGGCCATATCCGGTGCGGTCGTAGACGATGCCGGGACAGCGCGTGGCGTCGCACAGCTTCTGCGGGAAATCCCGCCACATCTCGATGCAGCCCAAGCCCTCGTGCAGGAAGATGAGCGTCGTGCGCTCGAGACCGTCGCTCTGGCCGGGGATCAGGCGGCGGACGCGCAGGCGCCGGTCGCCAAGATCGATGAGGTGGTCGCGGGGGAGGCCATCGGAGGTCGACACGGCCCAGATGTAGCCGGGACGCGACGGCCTGAGAAGGCGCTCCCGGCATGGCTCGCGTAGACGTGGACCCGCGTAACACGGTCGCATGAGACCGATGGCTGGCTTGACCGGTTCGAAACGGCTATGGCTATCTGCCTGACGAAATCGCCATAGAAGCGAGAGTGGTCAGAGGGAGTGCGGGGCAGGGATGACGACGGGGACGGCCGACAGCGAGACCGACGCTCGGGACACGTTTCCGAAGCTGCTCGCGGAGCGCGCCCGCGCTGGCGCGGCGCGGCCCGCCTATCGTGAAAAAGAGTACGGAATCTGGCAGACCTACAACTGGGGCCACGTTGCCGAGCAGGTCCGGTTGCTGGCGGCGGGCCTGGCCGATCTCGGCTTCCGCCGCGGCGACCGACTGATCGTGGTCGGCGACAACCGTCCGCGGCTTTATTGGTCGATGTGCGCAGCGCAGTCGCTGGGCGGCGTGCCGGTGCCGGTCTACCAGGACTCGGTGGCCGATGAACTGGCCTACGTCGTCGACCATGGCGGCGCGCGCTTTGCTTTGGCCGAGAACCAGGAGCAGGTCGACAAGCTGCTGGAGATCCAGAAGAAGGTGCCGTCGCTCGCCGTCATCATCTACGACGACCCGCGCGGCATGCGGCATTACGACCAGCTCCAGTCCTATGCCGAGGTCCAGGAACGCGGCACCAGGCTGCTCGCGGCGGCCCCCGACACCGTGTCGGCCGAGGTCGCCAAGGGGCGCGGCTCGGACGACGCGATCATGCTCTA
>JAUXST010000910.1 GCA_030679805.1 Reyranella sp.
ATGATCGGCAAGCCGGCGCTGACCGACATCGATCCCGACGAGGTCGTGGCGCTGGGTGCGGCGCTCCAGGCGGAGGCTTTGACTGGAGGCGGCGACACGCTGCTGCTCGACGTCACTCCGCTGTCGCTCGGCCTCGAGACCATGGGCGGCATCGTCGAGAAGGTCGTGCCGCGCAACACGCCGATCCCAGTGCAACTGGCGCAGGACTTCACCACCTATCAGGACGGCCAGACCGCCATGGCGATCCATGTTGTGCAGGGCGAGCGCGAAATGGTGGCCGACTGCCGCAGCCTCGCGCGCTTCGAGCTGTCTGGCATCCCGCCGATGACCGCAGGTGCCGCACGCATCCGTGTTTCCTTCGCGGTCGACGCCGACGGCCTGCTCGCCGTCTCGGCCGAGGAACGTACGACCGGCATCGCGCAACGGATCGAGGTCAAGCCGTCCTATGGGCTGAGCCACGACGACATGGCCGACATGCTCTACGACAGCCTAGAGAACGCCGAGGCCGACGTGACGCAGCGGCTGCTGGTTGAAGCGCGGGTCGAGGCGCGGCGCAACCTGCTCGCGCTTGAAGCGGCTCTCGCCAAGGACGGGAGCCTGCTCGCGGCCGACGAGCGTGCCGCGCTCGATGCCGCACGCGCTCGCCTCGAGGCCGCCATAGCCGGCGAGGACCGTGACGCGATCAACGCGGCCGCCGAGGGACTCGAGGGATTGTCCAAGCCCTTCGCCGAGCGGCGCATGGACCGCGGTATCCGCGAGGCGCTGGCGGGACTGTCGGTCGGCGAACTGGAAAGCAGGGTCGGCGAGTAGCTGGAGCAATCGATGCCGAAATTGACGTTCATCCTCAAAGACGGGTCGCGCAAGGAAGTGGATGCGCCGCTCGGTCTGTCGGTGCTGGAAATTGCCCACCGCAACCATGTCGATATCGAAGGCGCCTGCGAGGGATCGCTGGCCTGCTCGACCTGCCATGTCGTCGTCGAGAAGGAATGGTTCGACAAGCTCGCACCGGCCAGCGAGGACGAGGAGGACATGCTCGATCTCGCCTTCGGCCTCACCCATACGTCACGCCTGGGCTGCCAGATCCTGATGAGCGAGGCGCTCGACGGGCTGGTGGTGCGCCTGCCGGCGGCGACCCGCAACATGATGGTCGACAAGTAGGAGAGGCCACAAGTAGGAGAGCCAATGGCGGGCAAGCTGCGCTGGACCGACGTTCACGATATCGCGATAGGGCTCGAGGAACGCCACCCCGACATCGACAACGTCAACCTGCGGTTCACCGATCTGCATCGCTGGGTGATGGAATTGCCTGGGTTTGATGACGATCCCAGCCGCTCCAACGAGAAGATTCTGGAAGCCATTCAGGCCGCCTGGATCGAAGAGCGGGATTAGCCTCACGCCGTAATTTGGCCGAAAAGACGTGGGAAATGGTAGCCGTCGGGAGGCTGTCATGACCGCGAATTGGATCCGCCTATCGCTGCTGCCGCTATTGCTGGCAGGCGGGTTGACTGCATGCGACTCCGGTGGCGTCCAGCCCGGCATCGTCAATACGTCGGCGGCGGGGCCGGCTGCGTCCAACGGAAGCAACGTCATCCCGGGCGGTAGCGGCCGGGTGGTCTCGATCCGTGAAGTGGGCCTCAAGGGTGCCGGCGGCGGCTCGGGGCAGGGCGCGCTGATGGGCGGCCTGCTCGGTGCGGCAGGCGGTGCTGCGATCGGCGGTGCGACCAGCCGGTCGGTCGGCGGTGGCTTGGTTGGCGCCCTGCTAGGCGCCGTGGGCGGCGCGATTGCCGGCAGCATCGTCGATGGCCAGCATGGTACCGGCCGTGGCATCGAGGTGGTGGTGCAGCGTGACGACGGACAGAAGATGACCGTCGCTCAGAAGGACGACGGCGACGTACAGCTCGGCGACCGGGTCCAGGTCGTCCAGGACCGCCAAGGTGTCGCCAAGGTCGTGCGCGACACCTCGCGCGGACCGGATACATTCACAAATTGAAGGACACGAATTCGATGGTCGGCAAGTCGCTTTTCCGCGTCCTGGCGTCGCTGGCGCTCGTGGCGGGTCTCGCCGCCTGCGATAGCGGTGGTGGCGTTCAGCCGGGTGTGGTCAACACGCAGGCAGCCAGCGGCTATCGCGGCGAGACGGGGCGGGTGGTCGCCATTCGCGAAGTGCCGATCCGCGGCGGCGGTTCGGGCATGAATGACGGTACCCTGGTCGGCGGCGGCGTGGGTGCCGTGGGCGGCGCCGCCATCGGCGCCGCTACAACCAACTCCGTGGGCGGCGCGGTGGTGGGTGGCCTGCTGGGCGCGGTAGGCGGCGCCATTGCCGGCACCGCCATCGACCGCGGCAGCACCCGGCGCGGCATCGAAGTGACCGTGCAGACGGACAGCGGAGGACAAGTGAAGGTCGCCCAGCCCGACGACGGCGATGTCCAGACCGGCGACCGCGTTCAGATCGTCTACGACCGCAACGGCGTCGCCAAGGCCGTCCGCGACCCCAACCCGCCCAGGGGTTAACTGGCAGGGCCGGCCCCGGCGCAGGCTGGCTGGCGGGACAGCAGGGCCGCGCCTATATAGGCGCCGTTATGGCCCGCAATTCCCTCGATCTCGACAAGGCGCCCGGCGACACCCGCGTGGTGGTGGCGATGTCGGGCGGCGTCGATTCGTCGGTCACCGCAGCCCTCCTGAAGGAGCAGGGCTATGACGTCGTGGGCGTCACCTTGCAGCTCTATGATCACGGCGTCGCGGTCGGCAAGAAGGGCGCCTGCTGCGCCGGGCAGGACATCCAGGACGCCCGTCAGGTCGCCGATCGCCTCGGCATCCCGCATTACGTGCTCGACTATGAGAGCCGCTTCCGTGCCGAGGTGATGGACTCCTTCGCCGACGCCTATGCGCGCGGCGAGACGCCGGTGCCTTGCATCGCCTGCAACCGCACGGTGAAGTTCCGAGACCTGCTC
>JAUXST010000916.1 GCA_030679805.1 Reyranella sp.
CAGACGCCCATCCCGCAGAACGGCCCGCGCGGCGCACCGGACCGGGCGGCGCGCACGGCGGTGACCCCCGCCGCCGCCAGCGCCGCCGCGATGGTCTCGCCCGGCAACGCCTCGATCTCGCGTCCGTCGAAGGAGAGACGGACGGCATGGGTCGCCTGCATGTGCGGACTTTTTAAGCGCATGATATGAGGACACTACCCCAAGCGTTCCGCCGATAGGAGTTCGGGATGAAGAAGTTTCGTGGCACTTACACCGTCCTGATCACGCCCTTCACGGCCGACGGCAGGAAGGTCGACGTGCCGGCGCTCAGGCGCCTGGTTGACTTCCAGATCGCGGAAGGTATCCATGGCCTGATCCCGCTCGGCAGCACCGGCGAGTTCCTGAGCGTGACCCCCGACGAGCGGCGCGAGATCGTCGAAACCGTGGTCAAGCAGGCGGCCGGCCGGGTGCCGGTGCTGATCGGCACCGGCGCGGAATGGACCGACGAGGTCGTGCGCAGCAGCCGCGAGGCCGAGCAGATGGGCGCCGACGGCGTGCTGATCATCCCGCCGTTCTACAGCGTGCCGACCGACGACGAGCTGTTCGCGCACTACAAGAAGGTGTCGGACGCGATTTCGATTCCGATCATGGTCTACAACAATCCGGCGACGTCGAACGTCGACATGCAGCCCGAGCTGCTGGCGCGCATCGCCCAGATCCCGAACTGCAAATATGTGAAGGAATCGACGCTCGATCCGACGCGCGTGCGCGACATCATCCGCCTCGCCGGCGACAGGATGACGGTGTTCGCGGGCGTGCTGGGCTACGAATCCTTCTGGCTGGGCGCCGAGGGCTGGGTGGCGGTGTGCTCGAACGTGATCCCGCGCTGGTCGGCCGAGCTGTTCGAGCTGGTGGCCGACAAGCGCGACATGGACGCAGCGCTGGCTCTCTACATGAAGATGACGCCGCTCCTGTGGTGGGTCGGCGGCCCGCGCTACGTCTCCGGCACCAAGGCTGCCTTCGAGATGATGGGCATGCCCATGGGCCCGCCCCGCGCCCCACGCTTGCCGCTCCCCGAGGCCCAGCGTCCCGCGCTGCGCGAGGTGCTGCGCCAGATGGGCGTGCTGGCGGAGGAGAAGGTCAAGAAGGCGAGCTAGGCGCAATTTGTCATCCCGAGCGAAGCGAGGGATCCTTGATCAACGCCGGCCAAAGATCCCTCACTGCGTTCGGGATGACACCACTCGCTAGTTCACGCTGTGCGTCAATGATCGTCGCGGGCGAGTTGCTGGTCGACGGCGGCGCCGTAGGCCTTGCCGTAGTAGGCTTCTATGCGGCGCTGGACGAAGTCCCAGCAGGTGGTCATTGCCAGGTAGAGGATGGCCACGACCATGAAGACTTCGAGCACCTGGAATTTCTGCTGCATCAGGATCTGGCCGCGCCGCAGCACTTCCTCCATCGAGATCACCGAGGCGATCGACGTGGTCTTGAGCAGGCCGTTCACCGAATTGCCGAGCGGCGGGATGATGACGCGAAGCGCCTGGGGCAGCACGACCAGCCGGAAGATCTGGAAGGGTTTCAGGCCCATGGCCCGCGCCGCCTCGGTCTGGCCCTTGGCGACCGACAGGATGCCGCCGCGCAGGATCTCCGAGAGGTAGGCGGCCTCGTTGAGCGCCAGCCCGAGCATCGCTGATTCCAGCACGCTGAAACGCACCAAGCCGAGCTGCGGCAGGCCGGTGTAGATGATGATGAGCTGGACCAGCAGCGGCGTGCCGCGAAACACCCAGATATAGGTCTGCGCCGCCCGCGACAGCGCCTTGCGCTTGTTGAGCCGCATCACCGCCAGCAGAAGGCCCAGCAGGCCGCCGAAGACGAGCGTGCTGAGGGTCAGCCCGATCGTCCACAGCGCGCCTTCAAGCAGATAGAGATTGGTGAAGTAACCCCAGAAGCCTTCCCAATTCCAGACGCTCATGCCGCGCCTACGCCGGCCCCGGGCCCTTGATGGAGAACTTGTCCTCGTCGATCTTCAGCACGCCGTACTGATCGAGCAGCTTGCCGTAATAGCCGTCCTTCTTCAGGTCGTTCAGGGTGCTCGCGATGGCCTCGGCCAGGATCTTGTTGGCGAAGGCGAAGCAGGCGATCTGCGGGAACACACCGCTGACGGCCCGCGTGAAGTCGCCGCGCTGCTGCATGAACATCGCCGTGGCGTCGATGCTGGTGGCGGCGTCGGACTGCCCCGCCTTCAGGGCCTGAAAGGCCTCGGCGAAGTTGTTGAACGTCATCACGGTGATGGGCTTCAGGCCCTTCTTGGCGACCCTGTCGGCGACCTCGCGGGTGCGCCGCTCCTCGATGCCACCCAGCTCGACCGAGATCTTCTTGCCGGCGAGATCGTCGACCGTCTTGATGCCGAGCGGATTGCCCTTGGCCGCCAGGAAGCTGATGGCGGCCTGCTCGTAGGGCACCATGTACATCAGCTTCGAGCGCTCCTCGGTCCAGAAGATGCCGGTGTTGATCATGTCCCAGCGCTTGGCGGCCAGGCCCGGGATCATGGTGGCGAATTCGGTGCGGATATACTCCGGCGCCAGCCCGAGCTTCTTGCAGCACTCGTTGGCGAGTTCGACGCGCATGCCCTTGAGTTCGCCCTTGTCGTCGACGAACTGCAGCGGCGGCAGGGTCGGGTTGATCGACATGATCAGCGTGCCCGCCTTGATGATGTTGGGCGGCGCGATCTTGGCCTGAGCACGCACGGCCACAGGTGCAAGAGCCAAGGCCGAGGCGGCAGCGCCCGCCTTGAGCAGGCTGCGGCGATCGATGGTAGCGTCGATGAAATTGCCCATATCAGTCCCCCTTTTTCCGGTCCCCACGACCGAATGCAATTTTGACGCCGAACGTCGATTTCACTCCATCTGCGCCTTGCCCTACTTGGCCTTCGGTGTGGCGGCGATGCCCGGCGTGTGATTGAGGATCGAGCGCGAGAGGCCGCCGTCGACCACCAGCGCCTGGCCGGTGATATAGCTGGCCTCCGGGCTCAGCAGAAAGGCAATGGCGTCGGCGATGTCGCCCGGCTTGGCGACGCGGCCGAGCGGCACCAGTTTGGCGCGGGCGCGCGCCAGTTTGGGCTGGGTGTAGATCGCGTCAGTCATGGACGTATGGACGAAGCCCGGGCACACCGAGTTGGCGCGGATGCCGTCGGGCGCCCATTCCATCGCCATCATCTCGGTCAGCATGATCAAGGCGGCTTTGGCCGGGCTGTAGGCGCCGGTCGGGAGCTGCGGCATGACGCCCGCCATCGACGACAGCATGACGATGGCACCCTTCGACTTCCTGAGATGGGGGTACGCCGCCTTGGCGAGCAGCCAGTTGGCCCGGAGGTTGATGTCGAAGATGCGATCCCAGGTCGAAATGTCGAGATCGACCAGCTTGGCCGGGGCGGCGATGCCGGCATTGCCGACGATGCCGTCGATGCCGCCCATCGCCTTCACGGCGGCGGCGATCACCCGGGCGGGCTCGTTGGGCTTGGCCATGTCGGCGCGCAGCGTGTGGACCTTGCAGCCCGAGGTGCGCAGGTTGGCGGCCAGTTCATCGAGTTCGTCGAGATAGGCCACGTCGCAGAGCGTCAGCGCCTCGGCGCCGTCGGCCGCCAGCTTCAGGGCCGTTGCGCGGCCGATTCCCCGGCTCGCGCCGGTAATGACGACTCGCATCGCATTCTCCCCTCACGCAAACGCCTCAGGATGAGGACCAGTGGATCGAAGCCAACAGAAGGTCCAAGTCTACTCTTGTCGTCCTGAGCGTAGCGAAGGACCTCACGCCGGCCAGGGACTCGGTAGCGACGGTCCGTGCATGGTCCGTCGGTGA
>JAUXST010000929.1 GCA_030679805.1 Reyranella sp.
GGTTGGTGCAGGGCGCGAACTTTGGTGCAAGTGACCAAAAAAGAGGGGGGATGCATGCCGCAACTAGTATCGGCCGGCAGCAGCGACATCCACGGTACTCAATTCAGACCGCTGCCCTAACAGCGCTACTAAACGTTCTCATAAATCGCGCTAGGGCAAATTGGTGCATGCGGCACGCCTTTGCCTAGGTCCGCGTTGATATTCCACTGAGAAGCGAGATATGAGCCCCCAGGACGGCTGCTAACCCCTTGCGCACCTCACCACGACCCACTTCTCCGCACCGATACAAGTAACAACAAGGGACTATCGCGTAGATTGATGGAGCAATCATGCTTTTTCCCATGGAAGCGCGCCGCGCATACCGCATTCACGGCCGCTGACCGCATCACGCTTCGACTACAGGCATGGGCTTGAGTTATCGCCGAAAGCGCGAGCGGTGGCTTTGACTACGGATTCCAAGAATGAATTCCTCCATCTCGGGAATGATGATCGGCCCACCAGTGGGGCCATACAACACGCCCGCCTTCCATCGGAACTTAGTTCTCGTGTTGATTTTCAGGCGCGATCCCGCGATTGAGTGATCTCCGAAGAGACGTTGCCGATTCACTACGTAGTATCCAAACAACGTGGATACGTTGCCAAGGTAATCTAAAGCACCACGGGTCGATGGAAGCGCCTTGGTTGCGTAAAGGACGACTCTCTTCAGTGACTGGAACAGCGTCTGGCCCGGGTTCCATTCGGAGACCTTTACTGCTCGTTGTGCCGTGAATGAGTTTTGAAGCGCTTGATCCAGTTGTGCCCTTTGGAGAGTCGGATGGTAGACTACTCCATGAAAGTGCAGTTGGCCGTTGAGGCTTATCTCTAAGTACCCATGCCATGAAGTATCTGGAAGGTTGCGGCTCCTAACGTTCCGAAGCTTATGCTTCAAACCACGCGCAATTCGGAGCCCGTCGGCTCCGAAGCTTCGCACATGCGGCCCCATGATAGTTACGAATGAAATTGCATCTGGGCGAGGTGCGCCTCCGACGCAGGCGAAGATGGATTTGAGGGCTTTCCTTTGCTCCTTGCGCTGGTGAGCTTGACTGCAGCATGGACAGACTACTAGCCTGCAACGCTGCCCGCGCCCACAACGCTTCAAAAGCCCAATCGTTGGCAACGCTTCATCGGGCGGCGAGAAATCCAGCAGCGCCACCGCAGCTCTTATGGATCGCCTGTTCCGCCGGAAATTGCGGAGCAGTTCTTCTTCATCATATTGCCTGTCACGCTCAACCAGGTGTACGCGGCGCCACTCCCTGCCTGTGAGGCCTTGCGATGGCTCACTCATGGGTTTTCCCGAGCGGCGATCGCGGCAAGCTTTCAAGCAGTTTGTCGAGAGAAGCCTTCGAGATGAGCGTCCGCCGCCCGGATTTCCTTACATCGAGGCGAGGGAAGAATTGATAAAGTCGAGTTCGTGATAGGCCAGAGTAGTGAGCAGCCGCGCGCACCGGAAGATAGAATGGCTGCAGGAGGCCATTCGATATTTCCGGCAATCCGGGCTTGTGGTCTTGATGTTTAATGACCGCCATTCGCATCCCCTAACTTCAACAACTAGGGTGTACATACGGTCGAGAAATCTGCAGGTAGTCGCGATTCGGAAGTAATAAAAGTTGAACTGGTTAAGCTCTTGATTCGACGTTGTATTCCTCAAGATCTTTTACTCAAATTCACGCACATGAATTATTATTCATACCCATTTCACTATTTTTCCTCAGACCACATCATTCGCTAGCTAGGCGCGGCGCGTTCTCGATTTTGGGGGCTCGACAATTGCGGCCAATGGCGCACTCTCGGCCACAGCTACGCCCCGTCCGCAGTAGGCGGCCCAATCCGTCATCAGGCCAAATCGCTTCCTCAGTAGGTCGCCACGCCGATATGCCGCCTCGACCTTGTCTCCAACAACGTGCGCAAGCGCCATTTCGGCGACCTCGGAGGGATGACTGGATTGCTCTGCCGCCCAGTCTCGGAATGAACTTCGAAAGCCATGCACTGTGAAGTGCCGCTTCCGGCGCCCATCAGAAATCTGGGCGAGAGCAACGGCGATCTTGGCTTCCCGCATACGCTTGAGCAGTTCGGCCATCGCCATGTTGGATAGTGGGCGCTTATCACGCCCTCCCGGGAAGACGTATTCGTTCCGCCTAGTTTTCGCTTGCTCTAGCACGATCTCTAGCGCGGCGTCTGACAACGGCACGCGATGCTCCCGCCCTGCCTTGATCCTTGAGGCCGGAATGGTCCAGATGCGCGATGAGAAATCAATTTCTTCCCATTTGGCGCCCGTGACCTCACTGGTGCGGGCAGCAGTAAGCACCGTGAACTCCAGCGCCCGAGCCGCATCCCCCGATTGCATGGCCACTGCCTCCATCAAGGCGGCCACATCGCCATATGGCAGCGCCGGGTGATGCTGCACCAAGGTCGCCTTGGGCTGCTTTGGCAGCATGTGCTCCAATAGGCCGCGCCACCGAGCCGGGTTCTCATTGTTCCGGAATCCCCGCGCCCGCGCCCAATCCAGAACGCTCTCGATGCGCCCTCGCACGCGCCGGGCCGTTTCGGTCTTTACGGACCAAATGGGTTCTAGCACCTTGAATATCATGGGCGGATCAATCTCTGCGACCGACACATTGCCGATGGTCGGGTAGGCATAGGCCTCAAGGGTCGCCGTCCATTGTGCGGCGTGCTTGGGATTGCGCCAGCCCGACTTATTAGCAGCTATGAATTGTGCCGCCGCCACTTTGAATGTTACGGCGCGAGCGGCAACTGCCGCAGCAGCCTGCCTCCGACTTTTTCGCGCGCCGATTGGATCAACGGAATCTAGCAAGAGCCTGCGAGCTTCAATCGCCTTGACCCGGGCATCGCTCAGGCCAATGACTTCGACGCTACCCAAGCCCATGTCCCGCCTGCGCCCATCCTGCTGATAGCGGAAAATCCAGGACCGCGTCCCGGTTGGACCCACCCGCAAGTACAAGCCGTGACCGTCACCCAGAAGCCCGGGCTTATTTGCGCGAGCTACATGCAGAGCTGTAAGCCGTCCCATTCGTACCATCCCATAGTTTGACCCATCACCACGGGCTGGATTTTAGGGGATGACTACGGATGCCTGCATCCGAAAAGCCCGTCGTTATTGACTTATTTGCGTGTCGTTCAAACGACTGGGGACGCTCCGGGACACGAGCTTGGCGGACGCCCTGTCCGCCAGCGACGCTGTGAGTTCGTCTCCACCCCGCTCATCGCGCCAGCCCTACTATGGCAGCAATGCTTGCGCCATCCGCTCGGGAGGAAGCAATGACTGGAGTGCTCGACGACTATCTGGTGGATCCCAAGGTGTCGCTCCTGGACAAGGTCCGGATGCAGGCCCAAGTCCTGCTCCCTGTGCTGCGCGCCTTGCGGACCGAATTGGGAAGGGACAAGGCCGACGCCCTCGTAAAGCAAGCCCTGCATGACTGGTCCAAGCAGCTGTTCGCCGCCATCAGCGATGGCATCGAAGGCAGCCCGCGGCGCAAATGGGCGACCATCCAGAGCGTCTGGGGCGAGGTCTCCGGCAGGGAGCTCGAGGTCGAGATCCTGCGCCAGGACAAGGAGACGCTGGACATGGATGTCACGCGCTGTCGCTTCGCCGAGTTCTTCCGCTCGCTCGGCGAACCCGAGCTGGGTGCGCTGCTGATCTGCGAGGTGGATTTCGACATCGCCGTGACTGGCGAAGGCGAGGTGAGCCTGGAGCGCGCTCAGACGATCATGCAGGGGGCGCCGAGCTGCGCCTTCCGCTACAGGTTCGCGCCGCAGTAACGGCCTTCACCTCACGCTGGCGGCTTGCTGGTCCACCGCGGAGGCAGGAGGTGGGTATTGAGAAAGAAGTAGGCGCTGTTGTCGGTTATCCGGAAGGAGCCGAATAGCGGCACGTCGTACTCGCCACGGAAATAGATCTCCGCCCGCTGGGCGATTCCCGGATCATCGTTGATCGGATGCCCGATCAGGGTCCGGAATGGACACGTGAAGGTGGCGGATTCACCTGACTCGAGCCCCGAGGCGTTGCCGGCCGGAAACCGCACGTCGTTTGCGGCGATCATGGTTGGCTGCATCCCCGAGGCCCGGACATGCGCCAGAACACAGCTGATTTTCAGGTTCGACAGCGCGAACCAGGGATTGTTGTTTTCCACCCGGAACGTAACATCGAAAGGCGAGCCTGCCGTCAGATCCTCCGATGAATAGCTCAGGGTCGGCCGGAGCGACCACGCGACAAACGCGACTCCGGCAATGAAGCCGATGACGAGCAGGGTCAGGAACGCCTGCTGAACCGACCGAGCGCCGCCGCGGGCAAGCAGCAGCAGTTCCTGCCGAAGCGTCAGTGGTGGCGGCCTGGGCACCCGGGCACGGGATTGCCGTCGTGGTCCTGGCTTTGAGCGCGCTGCGCTGCTTTCCCCGGGCTTTCTTCTCGGCTTCTGCTTTGCAGCCATTCCGCTGGCTACCTTCGCGCCAGCATCTCGGTCGCAAGAAGCTCCCATTCTTCTTCAAGCGTCGATCTCGCCGGCGTTGCGCCAGCACGCCGATACCAGTAGCCCGCGTTCGCCAGATCACCTTCCTGACGATGCAGGTGCGCATGGACCCGATCGCAGTCGGGCTCGCCTTCGTGTTGCTGGACGCATTCATGGGCGCGCCCCCAATTGCCGCGAAGGAGCCACCACAGAGCCTGCAAGGAAGGCCCCATGCCGGACGGCGGCAGTTCCGCGGAGACACTTTTCCGGAACGAATCGATCGTTATCATGACCGAAGTATAGCGCGGATTTCAGCCGGCGAGGACCGGCTCGCTACCCACGATGGTCGTGCGGTGCATCACCCGGCGCTCGCCGGGATCGTGCGGAGTGACGGCGTGGACGGTGCAACGGTTGTCCCACATCAGGACATCGTCCGGTTCCCAGCTGTGCCGGTACATGTACTTCGGCTGGGAGGAGAACTCCGTCAGCTCTTCGATCAGTCGGCGCGCGGCGGCGGCGTCCAAGCCTTCGACGGCATCGTTGTAGATCGAGCTGATGTAGAGGGACTTGCGGCCGGTGACGGGATGGCGCCGCACCATCGGATGCCAGACCGGCGGCATCGCCGCCTGTTCTTCCGGTGTCGGCGGCGGCGAGCCCACCAGCCTGGCCAGCATGCTGAAATCGTGCCGTGCCTTGCGGCCTTCGACCTGCCGGCGCAGGCCTTCCGGCAGCTCGTCGTAGACCATGTACATGTTGATGAACTGCGTGATGCCGCCGGTCCGGCTGATCTCGATGCCGTGCAGCAACGACCCCACGCTCGGCGTGGGCCGGTAACTCGAGTCGGTGTGCCACATGCGAGACGAGGACAGCTGCTTCTGCGACGGCTCCGAGGGCCGCATCAGGCGATTCTGGTCGTCGACATTCGAGACGAGGAAGATTTCCTTCACCCTGTCCGACCGCAGGTGAAGGGAAGTCTGATGGAAGATCTCGGCATCGCCGAAGTGGTGGGTGAAGGCCACATGCTCCTGGTCGGTGATGTGCTGGTCGGGAAACACCACAACCAGGTGCTTCATCCAGGCATCGCTGACCGCTTTCAGGGTTTCGGCATCCATCGGCCGGCGCATATCGACGCCGCGGATTTCCGCGCCCAGGGCCGGATGTCTCGGGGTGACGGTGATGGTCATGACGGCTACCGATGGTAGACTTCCGGAAACATTGGGCCAAGTCATTAAGATGAGGGGACGAACAAGATGGATTTCACCGGAAAGGTTGCCCTGATCACGGGCGGTGGCAATGGGATCGGTCGCGCGGCCTGCGTGGGTTTCGCGCAGCGAGGCGCCAAGGTCGTGGTGGTCGACCGCGACGGAACGGCGGCGGAAGCCACCGCCGGCATCCTCCGCCAGAAGGGCGGCGAGGCGATCGCCGTCACGGCCGACGTTACCAAGTCGGACGACGTGAAGGCCTATGTGAAGGCCGCGATCGACAAGTTCGGGCGGATCGACTGCTTCTTCAACAACGCCGGCATCGAGGGGAAACTGGCCCCGACGGCGGAATATGACGAGGCAATGTTCGATGCCGTGATCGGCGTCAATGTGAAGGGCGTGTTCCTGGGGCTGCGCCACGTCCTGCCGGAGATGATCCGTCAGGGCGGCGGCGCGGTGGTCAACACCGCCTCGGTCGCGGGCCTGGTCGGCTCGCCCGGCATGCCGGCCTATGTGGCGTCCAAGCACGCCGTGATCGGCCTCACCAAGGCCGCCGCCGGCGAGGTCGGGCGCCAGGGCATAAGGGTGAACGCGGTGTGCCCCGGGCCGGTCGACACGCGCATGATCCATGCGTTGGAGAAGCAGATTGATCCCGCAAACCCCGACGCGGTCGGTGCGCGCTACCAGGCCGCGCTGCCGAGTGGGCGCTACTCGACGGCAGAGGAAATCGCCAACATGGTCCTGTTCCTCTGCTCGGACCTCGCGTCCAACACGACAGGCGGCCAGTTCGTCGTCGACGGAGGGCGCACTGCGACGGGCGGCGCGGTAACCAACCCGACAATGCGCTGAAGGTCGGACGCCTTACTGGCCGGTCCGGAGCCCGCGGACGACGAAGGCGTTGAGCCGTCTGGCGAAGGCCGAGGGATCCGATGGAACCTCCCCGTCCAGGATATACGCCTGATCGAGGAGCAGGCAGGCCAGGTCCGAGACGTCCTCCGGCCGGCCGGCGGTCCGTGCGGCGCCCAGCGCCCGGACCAGATCGTGGCCCATGTTCAGCTCGAGGATGGGCTTGGCGCCGCTGCCGCGATCCTGGCGCGTCAGAAGGCGCTCCAGTTCGCGGTCCCGTCCCTGGGCGCTGGCCACGAGGCAGGAGGCGCTTTCCGTCAGCCGCTGCGAGGCGCGGACCTCCGAGACCTTGTCGCCGAGCGATTCCTTGACGGCCGTGACGATGGCCTGCTCGTCCTCGGCGGTGGCCTTCTGCCCGGCCTTGTCTTCCGCCTTGTCCAACAGCGGGATCAGGCCGAAATCCACGTCGCCCTGGCTCAAGGACTTGAGTGGCTTGCCGTCGAACTCCTGGGGCAGTGTCGTCCAGAAGGCATCGATCGGATCGGTCAACAGCAGCACCTCGACGCCGCGGGCCCGTGCGGCCTCGAGCTTGGGGTTGGATTTCAGCCGTTCGACGCCTTCGCCTACCAGGTAGTAGATCTCCGTCTGGTTGGGCTTCAGGCCGGCGACATAGTCCTTGAGCGAGCGCAGGCCGTCCCCGTTGGTCGTGGCGAAGCGCGCCAACGCCAACAGCTGGCTGCGGCGCTCCTGATCCTCATAGAGACCCTCCTTCATGACCGGCCCGAACGCGGCCCAGATCTTGGCGTAGGTATCGGCGTCCTTGGTGGCCGCAGTCTCCAGCTCGCCGATCACGCGGGTGGCCAGGCCACTGCGAATCTGCACCACCTGCGGATTGTTCTGCAGCATCTCGCGCGAGAGGTTGAGCGGCAGGTCCTCGCTGTCGACGACACCCCGCACGAACCGCAGGTAGGCCGGCAGCAGATCGGCATCGTCGGTGATGTAGACCCGCCGAACATAGAGCTTCACGCGGCCCTTGCGGCCGGGATCCGCGAGGTCGAACGGCGGGGTCGTCGGCACGAAGAGCAGGACGGCGTAGGACTGACGGCCTTCCACCTTGTAGTGCAGCGTAAGCGCCGGTTCGTCGAAGGCCATCGCGATCGAGCGGTAGGCTTGCGTATAGTCTTCCGGCTTCACCTCGGACTTCGAGCGCTGCCACAGTGCGCTGGCGGCATTGACCTGGCGTGCTTCGCCCTTGTCGTCGACCAGTTCGATGGGAAAGAGGATGTGGTCGGAATAGGTCCTGACGACACGCTCGAGTTCGAAGGGCTGAAGGTATTTGGCAGCCTCGTCCTTGAGATGCAGCACGATCTCGGTGCCCCGCGGCACGCGCCCGGCCTGCTCGTCACTGGCCGGTGCCACCTCGAAGCCGGCGCCCCCCGAAGAGATCCAGACCCAAGCGTCCGGCGCGCCGGCGCGCCGGCTCGTCACTTCAATGCGATCGGCCACCATGAAGGCGGCGTAGAAACCGACGCCGAACTGGCCGATGAGACCAAGGCCCTCCTTGGCGTCGTTCAATCCCTTCAGGAAGGCCTTCGTTCCCGAGCGCGCAACGGTCCCCAGGTTGTCGATCAACTCCTGGCGGTCCATGCCGATGCCTGAGTCAGAAATCGTGAGCGTCTTCGCCACGGCGTCGGGCTTGAGTTGGATGGCCAGCTTTTCATTGCCGGCCATTAGCTCGGGCTTGGCGATCGATTCGTAGCGGACCTTGTCCAGGGCATCAGAAGCGTTCGAAATGAGTTCCCTGAGGAAGACATCGGTCTCAGAGTAGACCGAGTGGACCATCAGGTTCAGCAGCTCGGCAACCTCTGCCTGAAATTGATGTGCCTGAGCGCTACCGCCGTCGCCGTTCATTTTTGCCACCCGCGAAGTGTGAATAGAGCCGGCGTTGGATATAGGACATCCGGCGCTTCGGACAAGTGGCCTGGATCATCGAGCGACGGGACGTTGCAGGGGTTCCCGGCCAACGCCGGCAGCGCGCCTATCCGGCGCGCCGCCGCGCGGTGCCCTGGGGCGTCACATTCTCCATGCGGCGCTGGCGCATGGCGGCGCGCAGATCGTCCATCTCCTCCGCCGCCGCGCCCGGGATCCAGGCATCGTACCCCGGGGCATAGTTCCGGTTGGTCTGCTGGGCGTTGCGGTTGATCAGCGGCCGCGCATAGAGCGGATGACGCATGCTGCGCACTTCGTGCTCGATCTGGATCAGCGGCTTGCCGTCCTTCAGATCGACGATGCTGTCGAAACGGTACTGGTGCTGGTTGCTCTCCTCGGTGATCAGGCCGCGCTCGAGCAGCTCGCGATGCGGGCCTGAGAAGTTCGCGACATAGACCTGGATGTGATGGCCGTCATAGGGCGCCAGCTTCGCCTTGGTCTCGTGGAAGACCAGCTCCTGGTCCATGCCGGCCGCAATCCGTGCCACGGCGCCCTCGACCTTCGTCGCGGCACCGAAGACGCGGCCGTAGAAGTCCGCAACCCCCTTCGCCGCGCCGGCTGGAACGTCGAACTCGACATAGGGCATGCCGAGATTGATGCGGCCGAACTGCGGTGCCGGATCATGGCAGCGGAAGCGGTTGCCCCAAGGACAGATCGCCTCGACATGATCGGCATGCTCGACGAAATCGAACTTCGTTCCCTCGAGCGGCTTGCGAAGATTTTCCAACCGCCTCAGGAGTCCCGCGCGATCCGGCACGACGAGACCGACCTGGCCGCGCAGGTGCTGCGGCGTTCCCGTGACGAGGTGGAACTGGCTGCGCCCGACGTTGATCCACATATTGTCGATGCTGGTCATCATGAAGGGATCGCGCGTCAGGCCGAGCCCGCTGATGTAGAAGAGCGTGGCCAGGCCCTGGTCCTCGATCTGCAGATTGACGTGTTCCAGCCCCACGATATTGCCGAGATCCTCGGCGCCACGATCGTACTGCTTGTTCATCGCCTGCCTCCATTTCGCCGTTCAAGACGCCAGCGGGGCGCGCGCCTCCTGGCCGAAATACGCCCGCTCCAGCCGGTTCGGCAAGTCGTCCTCGGCGGTCGAGGCTTCGAGCACGATCGAGCCGCGCGCCAGCGCATAGACGCGATCGGCAGACGCCAGCGCTTTCTCGATCAACTGTTCGACCAGCAGGACGGCGGTGCCCGCTTCGCGCAACCGTGCGACGGCCGCCAGCACGCGATCGACCAGCACCGGCGACAAACCGGCGGAGGGTTCGTCCAGCATCAGGAGCCGCGGCCGGCGCACCAGACCCTGTGCGACCGCCAGCATCTGCTGCTGTCCGCCCGACAATGTGCCGGCGCGATCGTGCCGCTTGGCGGCGATGTCGGGGAAGAAAGCCAGCGCCTCCTCGACCTGGACCGCCCGTTCCTCGCGCGGCAGGCCATAGCCCGCCAGCATCACGTTATCGATCACGGAAAGCTGCGTGAACACGCGATGACCCTCGACGACGTGCACGAGACCGGCACGTACCGTGTCGCGGGGGCCGGCGCCGCTCATGTCCTGGCCGGCAAAGCGGACGCTGCCCTGGCGCGGCAACAGGCCGGAAATGGCCTTCAGGAGCGTGCTCTTGCCGGCCCCGTTGGGGCCGAGCAGCGCCACGACCTCGCCGGTACGCACCGCCAAGTCGATATCGCGCAACACGCCGATCTTGCCATAGCCGGCGGCAAGGCCGTTGATCGTCAGCAGAGGTTCATGCACCGAGGTAGGCACTGACCACCTCCCGGTGCGAGCGGATCTCGTCGGGCGTGCCGGCCGCCAGCGTCTTGCCGAGATTGAGCACGGTCACGCGATCGCAGATGTCGAAGATCAGGTCGGCATGGTGCTCGACCAGCAGGACGCCCGTGCCTTCGCGGCTGATCGCCTTGATCAGCGCGCCGAGCCGCCGAATCTCCTCGGCCGACAGGCCGGCCGCCGGTTCGTCGAGCAGCAGGAAGGCCGGGCGCAGCATCAGGGCGCGGGCGATCTCCATGAACCTGAGTTCGCTGTGCTGCAGGCGGTCGGCGCGCACCGGGGCGAGTTGTTCGAGGCCGACGGTGGCCAGCGCCAACAGGGCCGCTTCCTTCAATCGCTTCTCGTCGCGATGGTGGCGCGGTAGCGACAGCATCGATTCGGCGAAGCTGCCGCTTCCGTCGACCATACCGCCGATCATGACGTTTTCCAGCACCGAAGCGCCGCCGACAAGACGCGGCGTCTGGAAGGTCCGGGCGATGCGATAGCCCGCACGCGCCTGCGGCCGGTCGAACGGCAGGTCGGCTCCGTTCAGCTTGAGCTGGCCCGCGTTCGGCCGGTAGTAGCCCGAGATCACGTTCAAGGTGGTGGTCTTGCCGCTGCCGTTGGGGCCGATCAGGCCATGCACCTCGCCCGAACGGATTTCCAGGTCGAGACCGTCGATGGCCCGCACGCCGCCGAAATGGAGCGAAACGCCGGTAAGCGCGATGGCGTTCCGTTCGCTCCTCTTGTCGAGCACGCGGGACAGCAGTTCGGGCCGGGCGACGATCTCGCGGTGCTGCTCGAGCGGGCGGCGATTCCTGTAGTCGAGCAGGTCGGCGATGCCGCCGGGGATCACCAGAACGATCACCAGCAGGAGTGCAGCGTAGAGGAACGTCGACCACTGCACCAGGGGCGCCGCGAACTCCGGCAAGGCCGTCAGGATGATGGTGCCGAGCGCCGGCCCCAGGATCGAGCCGCGCCCGCCGATCAGGATGGCGATGAAGAACAGGACCGACATCTCGAAAGTGAAGGCATCGGGCGTGATGTAGGACTGCAGCGAGGAGAACAGCCCGCCCGCCACGCCGCCCAGGGCGCCGGCGAACAGGAACACCGCGACCAGCAGCCTGGGCTTGGCGATGCCCGAGGCTTCGGCCGCGACCTCGGCGTCTCGAATGGCGACCAGCGCGCGACCGAAGCGGCTCGAGGCGATGTTCGCCGTCATCCAGGTCGCGAGCGCGGCCAGGAAGAAGCAGAAATAGTAGAAGCCCCAGCCCGGCTCGAACGGCCACGGGAATACCGGACCGGGCGTGCCGACGCCGCCGCCGGTCACGCTCTTCCAGGCGAGCGCCACCTGGGTGACGATGGTTGCGAAGCCGAGCGTGGTCATGGCGAAATAGAAGGTGCGCAACCGGAGCGCCGGCAGTCCCACGACCACGCCGAACACGGCTCCCAACGCGCCACCGGCCACCAGCGCGAGATAGGGATGCCACGGCGGCGTCGCGTTGCCAGCCGTCAGAGAGGCAGTGGCGTAGGCGCCGAGCGTCAGCATCGACACCCAGCCGATGGCGATCTGGCCGGCGTAGCCCACCACGAGGTTCAGGCCGGCTGACAGGATCCAGTAAATGTAGGCGCGTTGGGCAATGACGCCGATGTAGGAATCGTCGAGCAGCGGCAGAAGAAGGCCGACCAGCCCGAGCGCGATCCACGGCAGGGCGCCCTCGATCCGGGCGAGGCTGAAGACGCGCGCTGGCTGGGCGGAGGCGGTGGCGTCCGTCATACGCGCCGCGCCGTCGCAGCGCCGGCCAGGCCCTCGGGCCTCAGCAGCAGCACGATGATGAAGACCACGAACACCGCGACCGCGGCGAAGATGCCGCCGACCAGGAAATTCGCGGCCTGCTGGAAGAGACCGAGCGCCAGCCCGCCGATCACGGCACCGCGGTTGGAGCCCATGCCGCCCAGGGCGACCGGCACGAAGCCGTAGAAATTCAGGATCGACTGGTTGCCGAAGAAAGCGAGCAGCATTTCCGCCCCGGTGAAGCCGGCCAGAGTGCCGATCATGCCAGCCAGCGCAAAGCTCGCCATTCTGAGCCGCGTCTCGGGGAGGCCAAGCGCGCGGGCGGCATAGCTGTCCTCGGCGATGGCGAGGAACGCTCGGCCGATCAGCGTCTTGCGATAGAGCAGCTCGAGACCGACGATGGTCACGGCGCAGGCCAGCATGGGTAGCCAGAATTGCTGGTCGAGCCAGCCCGGACCGATCGGGATCAGGCGCGGAAAGGGCTGTGCCTCCGTGCCCCATTCGATGGCGGTGAGCTGCTGGACCATCAAGGCGAAGGCGAGCGTCGACAGTACATAGAGGTGTTGCTCGATGCTTTTCAGCACCGGACGCACCGTCAGGATTTCCGTGACGATGCCCAGCAGGGCGCCGCAGGCGAGCACGAGGACGAGCCCCACGATCACCGGCAGGCCGAACTTGGTGATGAAGAGCGCGCCCAGCACACCGCCCAGCATTCCCAGCATGCCAGCGGTGAAGCTGAACACACGCGACGCCGAGAACATCACATTATACGTGATGCCGATCAGTGCGTAGACCGCTCCTACTGCGAGGCCGTAGGAGACGATCGATTCAAGCATCGTCTAGGCGCTGTAGCCTGGAGCCAAATTGAAGGCGCCGTCCTTGAGCGAGTTGACCTCGCACATCACGACTTCCGAGTCGGGGAAGCCGTTGTGCTGCTCGGGCGTCCAGGTGACCGTGCCGTAGATACCCGGCCAACCCTTGACCTTGTTCATGTAGGCCACGACGTCGTCGTTCTTGGTGCCGGCGTTCTTGAAGATGTCGGCCATTATCGTGCCGCCGTCCCAGCCCAACGCCACCCACCAGAGCAGCGTGTCGCCGAATCCGATCTTGGCCGCCTTCAGGCGATCGACGAACTCCTGAGCGCGCGGCGGCAGCTTGCCGTTGGCGTAGCAGACTTGCCGGAAGTTGTTCGAATAGACCTTGTTCCAGTACTCGGGCTTCTCGAGCAGGGCCTTGGTCTGGCCGGAGCCGAGCGTGGTCTGACCGACGATCGGTACATCCCAGCCCATGGCGCCGCGGGTATTGCAGATGCGCGACAGGAAGCCGGCATTGACGCTCCACGGCATGATCGCCTGGGCGCCAGCGGCTTGCATGCGCAGCAGCTCGGGCTTGAGGTCGGGGTTCGCCGCGTCGATGTGGTTCTGGTAGACGACCTCGGCGCCCTTGGCCTTGAGCATCGGCACGTAGGTGTTGACCGAGGCGGTGCCGTAGCCGGTGGTGTCGCTGATCACCGCCACCTTCTTCAGCTTCAGCACATCGACCACGTAATAGTTGGCGCCGGCGCCGACCTGCGTGTTGGTCGGCGCGATGCGGAAGGCCATCGGGTACTTCTTGACGTCGATCAGCTCGTCGACCCAGCACGGGTGCAGCATCGGCACCTTGTCGCGTGCGATCAGCGGCGTCGCCGCCAGCGCCTCACCGGAGTTGAGCGGGCCGAAGATCATGCTGACCTTGGCGCGCTGCGTCAGCTCGGCCACGGCGTTGACCGCCTTGGTCGGGTCGCTCTGCGTGTCGCGGCTGATCAGCTCGATCTTGCGACCCTTGATGCCGCCTTCCTTGTTGATCAGCTCGACCGCGAGCTGGGTGCCGCGGTTGATGCCGACGCCGGTCGACGAACTGGGGCCGGTCAGCGCCGGCAGGTAGCCGATCTTGATGGGCTCGTTCTGCGCGATGGCTGGAGCTGGGAAACCCGAAGCCAGCGCGGCGGCGCTGACGGCAGATCCGGCCAAAATCTGGCGGCGACTAATCGACATAATCTTCCTCCCACGGCGAATGTTTCTTGAGTCTTACGCTCCTGGTACCGCTACCAATTCACACACACCCTATCGTCCGGAAGCGAGGCCGGTCAATGCGAGGGGGCCGCCCGCGACGCGGAACGGCCTTTCGCCCTCGCTCAATTTCAGGACGGCACGATGAAGGGCTTCGCCGCCGCATCGTACTCCGCATAGCCCAGCGTCGCGCGAAGCTCCGGCGGCGGCAGGGCGCTCTTCGCCTCCGCGCCTCCGGCAACCAGCGCCGCGAGCCCCGCCTTCATTCCCGCCGTCGCCGGCGACAGCATGCCCGTCGGATAGGTGCCGATCTTGAAACCGAGGGCTGCCGCCTCGGTTTGCGACGGCGTCGCCCGCGGCGCGCCCGGCGACAGCACGGCGAAAGACGGACGCCCACCGGCCGCGGCTACGGCGCGACGGATCTCGTCATCGTCGGCGGGCGAGTCGAGGAACAGGATGTCGGCACCCTCCTTCACGTACATCTC
>JAUXST010000791.1 GCA_030679805.1 Reyranella sp.
TCTTGCCGGTCAGAATTTCATCGCCGGTGCAAAGGATCTCGATTTTCATCCGGCAATTATGCCGCGTCGAAGGTGCGAAAGCGAACATGACCCGCTAACCTCGCCGCCTGAAAATCCGAGGGAGAGATCGAATGGCTGTCCTCACACCCGACCTGCGCGAGGCACTGGCTCGCGTCGGCACATCGACCCTGACCGGCGTCCTCAATCGGCGCGGCCTCAAGAGCATGACGCTCTACGATGTCTGGCCGATGCGTCCGGAGCAGCCGCGCCTGGTCGGGATCGCCTTCACCATGCGCTTCATCCCCTCGCGCGAGGACAAGGACGGCCCGACCTCGACCAACCGCAGCATGGTCCAGCCCCAGGCCATGGAGGAGTGTCCGCCAGGCCACGTGCTCATGATTGATTCACGCGGCGATTCGCGCGCTGCATCGGCCGGCGATCTCTACATCGGCCGGCTGAAGGCGCGCGGCGCGGCCGGCATCGTGACCGACGGCGGCTTTCGCGACACCGACGGCGTCTTCAAGACCGGCCTGCCGGCCTATCACCGCCGGCCGTCCTCGCCGCCGAGCCCGATCGCCCATCGCCCGGTCGATCTCAACTTGCCGATCGCCTGCGGCGGTGTTGCCGTCTATCCCGGCGACGTGATCGTGGGCGACCGCGATGCCGTCCTCGTCATCCCGCCCGAGATCGTCGAGGCAGTGGCCGAGGAGGCGCTCAACACCTATCACTACGAGGAGTTCGCCGAGGCCGAGGTGGCGCGGGGCCGGTCGCTGAAGGGCCTGTTCCCGGTGGCGGGCGAAGAGGCCAAGCGCGACTTCGAGGAATGGAAGAAGCGCCAGGGATAGGAGAAGTCGCTAGGCCAGCGTCGTCCGGATTTCGAGCCCGCCCTTCAGCGTGAGGGTGACGGGCGTGCGTTCGGAGATGTCGGCCATACGCTTCTTCTGCTCGTCGTCAACGGCACCCTCGATGGTGAGCACGCGGTCGATGCGTTGCTTATCGCCCTCGCGGACGAAGTGGATGTCGGCATGTACGGCCGTCACCGGCCACTGCTTGCGCTCGGCATACATGCGGAGCGTGATCACCGTGCAGGCGCCCAGCGACGAGCACAGCAGCTCGTAGGGATTGGGCGCCGTGTCCTTGCCGCCGAGCTCGGGACCTTCGTCGGCGGCGAGTTCGTGGTGTCCGGCGGTGATCGCCGTCGCGTAGTTGACCCGGGCGATACTTGCTCTGGCGTGTGCCATGTTTCCCTCCTTACTCGACGCGGATGAATGACTGGTCGCCGGTGCGGGACCGCACCTCGCCGACGACGACGCCGTCGATGCGGCTCGCCACGTCGGCCGGCACCGCAGCCAGCAGGCCGCCTGCGGTCTGAGGATCGAACAGTAGCGGCAGCTTGGGATGGTTTGCGTGGGCGTCCATGCCGTCGATCAGGTGACGGGCGCGCAGGTTCTCCGGCTGCAACGAGCTGGCGAAGCCTTTGGCGAACAGTTCGACGGCGCCATCGAGCGCCGGCAGGGCATCGAGGCGGAGATCCGCCGAGACAGGGCCGCTGGCGCGGACCATCTCCGCGAGATGGCCGGCGAGGCCGAAGCCCGTGACATCGGTGCAGGCATGGGCGCCGGCCGCGACCAGGGCCTCGGCGGCGGCGGACGAGGGTTGGCGCATCGAGGCGAGGGCGGCTGCGATCCAGGTGCCACGGGCCACGCCGCGCATGGCCGCGGCAAAGATCACGCCGGTGCCGAGCGGCTTGGTGAGGACGAGCTTGTCGCCCGGCTTCAGGCCGCCTTTGCGGAGCGCATGGGCCGGATCGACCAGGCCGTTCACGGAAAAGCCCAGTGCTGCTTCCGGACCTTCGCCTGAATGGCCGCCAATCAAGGCGCAACCCGCCTGATCGAGGACACGGCGGGCGCCCGAGAGCATCTGAAAGAGATCCTCTTCCACCAGCCGTTCGGCGGCGGCGGGCACCACCGCCAGGGCGAGCGCACTGTGCGGCTTGGCGCCCATCGCCCAGACGTCGCCCAAGGCGTGCACGGCGGCCACTTCGCCGAAGACGAACGGATCGTCGATGAAGGTGCGGAAGAAATCGACCGACTGTACCAGCGCCTGTCCAGCCGGCACTTCGATCATCGCGGCATCGTCGGCGGCATCGAGACCTATCGTGACGCCGGCTCCGGGCGAAGGTCCGAGTCGCGCCAGTACCCGCGCCAGCACTGAGGCGCCGACCTTGGCGCCGCAGCCGCCGCAGCGCATGCCGATGTCGGCCAGCAGCCGCTTGGCTTCCGCATCGGCCAGCGCCGGATCGGGCGCCGCTGCGCGTGCGCCCATGTCCATCGGCTTGGCCGGCGGCTCGCGATACATGCGCATCCACTTGCGGTCGATGTAATCCTTCCAGCGCCAGACCCAGGCGCCTTCGACCGACCAGGCACCACGGGTCGCCAAGGCGCGGCCATCGCCGGTGCCGATGATCGAGAGATACCGGCTCTGCGGCGAGAAGGGTTTCAGCTCCTGTCCCAACAGTGCCCGCCTAAGGTTGGCGGCCAGCGGTCGACCCTGACGCACGGCGAACACGCCGGCCTTGGGCCGAGGCTGCGCCAGCACGGTGTCGCAATCGCCAACCGCGAAGACATGC